>CAZTWE010000026.1:0-28314 GCA_964617165.1 uncultured Ruminococcus sp. | reverse complement strand
AATACTCAACTATCTTTGTGGGGATGTAAATTGAGTATTGTTGGCTTGGTAACACACAACATACCACAGAAGAGGGAGAAAGTCCAGTCCAATTTTAAGTTTTGGCCCAGTTTAGATTTTAGCAAACAGAATATCCAAAGAAAAGAATTATTTACCTGTGAATTTTTGTTTGAGCTCGGCATTTTCATTCAAAGGCTTTCCATTTTCATCCTTCCAATACTCCCAACCGTTTCTTGTACCACAAAGAATAAATCCAGCGGCTGCACTCAACGCGGTATAACTTGTTCTTTGAGGAATGAACATATGCGCTTTTACAAATACCGCGCCCTTTTCGGTTTCTTTAATAATTCCGTCGTCTAAAAGATCACTGTAAATATCGTATTGCCAGTCTTCCGTTTCGGATGGAATATATTTGACAATTTCAGAGCCTTCCTGAATTTCTACGCTACCATCTTCTTCATAAAAATGAGCAAGTGCAGATACCCCATCCCAATTAATTGAAATCACATGCTTTGATATGACTTCATCAGAAGCCGAACAGTACGGATAAAGCTCTATGATTTGCTCAATAAGATTTTTTGTTCTCTCATCGATATCGGCGATCGTCCATTGTGCCTTTTTTAGAATTTCTTGATTAATTGTCAGGTGAGCTGTGTCTGCAAGAATTGCCTTTTTATATTCCCAAGGCTTATTTTGCATTTTGCTATTGTCAGGCTTGGTAGCTAGAGTCAAATTGCCTAAGCGATGGAGATTCCTTTCATAGGTTTCTTCATCAACATCCAATTCATCTAGCCATGCTTTAGTGGGTGATTGGGGCATAAGATGTTCTATGCTCAATTTGCTCAAATCGACAGGAGCTGGATTTTTATATGTTTCAATCTTATCCAAAATAATTCTTAATGTAAATCTAAGATTATAAACGTTTGCATATTCAAGAACATTACGCATCATTTCATCATCGGGCATTCTTGCTGCTTTCCCTCGGTGTTTATTGATGAGATTTTTCTTTAAATATTCAACTATTTTTGCGTAATCTCCTTTGCATTCTTTGATTACATCCTTCAACACGAGCGGAAATATTCTTGTAATATCACTTGTATCGAGTCCACATATCGCACGTCTCAACAAATATGTATTAATTATTGCAAGTATTTCACTCACTTGAGTGCCAGATATAAGTCTATTTCCTTCTTCGTCAAAGGACTCATATAAAGAGTACACCTCCATAAGAAGCGGAGCGGGCATTTCGGAAGAATTGCTTCTAAATTCTTGAATTGCAACTTGAAACTCTTTGTCTAATTTGGAAACAGATTTATAATAAATCGCATTATAACATCTTGCATATCTTACAATGTTTTTCAAAATATCCTCGATGCTATGCTCGCTACTCACTGCATTTACATACCATTGTTTGAAGTCGGAATATAGTGCAGTTGTATTCGAAAGCACTTTGTTTTGGCATGCCAAAAACATTCTAAAAAACAGTTCGAGTTTTTTAGAATCAGAGGAAACATAATCCTCAAGTTTTTTCCAATATGAATTGTAAAATTGTTCCTGTGTGTCACTATCTAAATTCATTAACAAATAGTTTCTGATCAAATCAGAAGCCACTAATTTAGCACCTGTCGAGTTTATACTTTCAAATATTTTTTGTGGATTATCATTTTCTGAAACAGGAATACAAACAACGTAAAGTTTGTCCAATCCCATAAGAATGTCATTGAAAGAATAACGCTTTAATAGTTCCAATAAATTACACTTTATTCCCAGGTAATTCTTGTAAACATTGGAATTGGTTTCTGTAATATCTTCAAGTTCATTATTAACAATTTGCTTGTATACCTTATCATCTGAAACCAATGGCTTAAGTTTGAATTTTAATTTGTCTGGCACGTATTGATTTGTTAAGAATTGTGCATCCAATCGTTGTGCTTCCGCTTCAAGTCCTTTCTGTAGCATCAATTCTTTGATAGCATAAAGAATTAAAAATGTAGTGGTTAACCTTTGTTGGCCATCAATTACTGAAAACTCTCTAGATGCAAAATCAAGCGGTTTGTCCAAATAGATAAGAATGCCCATAAAGTGCTTATCATACTTTCCGCTTATAACATTCTCTAAATCGTCAAAATATTGCTTAACTTCCCTATTGCAAGTCCAAGTATAATTTCTCTGATAAACCGGAATTACAAATTGACTTCCCACACTTTCGCGGAGAAATTTTAACAGCCCTATTTTAACTGGTGCTTGATTATCGTTCATAAATGTCCTCTTTATTGTATTTTATTTCTGACAAACCAAAATAGCTAGTCTGTCTGTGTTTGCGAAGCTAAAGCCGCAAGGTTAGTTGCAAAGTTTCGACAGAAGGCAGAGATGTCACCGCTTTTTGATACGAAACCAAAGTCGGCAGATATAGCAATGATTTCTTTGTCTTCTATGCTATATTTGACTTTTTGCGAAATTTTCCCTACATTATCACGGTTTGTCGCAAACGAGGGGTATGCCAAATATATTTTTCCGGCACCTGTTGCATT
The DNA here is from genome assembly GCA_964617165.1 of uncultured Ruminococcus sp. GTDB lineage: Bacteria > Bacillota > Clostridia > Oscillospirales > CAG-272 > UBA1740. The sequence goes on along the minus strand of CAZTWE010000026.1, from coordinate 25,783 downwards.
ACAAAATGCATACGCTTCGTACAGATCTTCTCTAGATATCTCAACAGAATTTTGGACATGTAAATCTTTATACTTGGCATCAACCAAAAACAACGGAATATCGTCCGTAAAATCATATATACTCACATCGGGGAAAACATTGATCTTTTGTGAACGATTGCTTGTGATTTTTTCACCCCATTCGATTTTTGACTGTGGTATAACACGACATGTGTTTTTCAGCCCACTTTTTATGGATATTGTGATTATCCACTCCCAAATTTGCCAAGTATTAACCATGAAACCAGGAGACAGGATTTCTCCAGAATTAAAGGAAGTTCCCATGCCAGATACGATATCATAAGATAGCTCGTAGATGGTTGTCCAATCTTTATTTCGTGCAGGAACTTTTAGCTTTTTCAAGGGAACCTTTGCCTGATTTCCAAATTCAGAGATTGCCCTTGATAATATTGCGCGAGTCGCTGTATCGTGCACGTGCGATATTACCATTCGCATTGCCGATTGGATAGTTGCATTGTAAGGATTGATTCGATCGAACAAAACGCGCTCTTGCGGTATTCCATCTGGATTTCTCTCAAAAAATGTATCGAAATTGATTTCACCGTCTACAGAATAATCATTATACTTTTCTTTGCGATACTGCCGCAAAAAGGTACGCTTATTTTTACAATACTCACTGGCGAGTATTCTGCCCGCTATGTCGTATAATGAATCTCTGTACGCCATGCTAGAACGAATATGTTCGTTGTTAATAATTGCGCCGTGTTTTGATAGTGCAGCTAAAATAAACAACGACTCTTTCCAAGCATCATCCGTATTGCACGATAGCAATTTGGGAACAACTTCGAGTTCGATTTCTTTTGTTAACCGAATTGTGCCCGCAACGCCTAACGCACGAAGTTTTCCATCGGAAACAGTAAAAACATTTCGTTGAATATCTAAATGTTGTCTGATTTTAGTATTTGCTTTTTCAATTATTGTTCTAGCAGTAAAATGCGATATGTTAGAAGGAAAAATGTCATTCAAATCAATTCCATTGCTGTATTCAACTAATGAGAATCTCATTGATCATAATCCTCCAACAGGGAGCGATATAGGCTATAGATGTTTTCATGTGTTAAGTTATCACAAGTTAAAACACTTCTAGTCTCGCCCGCAAAATTTACCTCTTGTAAATGGTATGGAGAACCATTAGCATCTGCATTCAACAAATAAGCCATAGCATTCACATCACCAAAAAACAACTCAGATAAATGAGAATAAATCATAGACCAACAATCAAGAACAAAATCCAAAGCTTTATCCACAGTATTACCTTCAGGTTGTGTAGATAAAAATACGCCTTGGCCTAATTGATATTCTGCTCCACGACCAGCGGTAATTTTTTTGTTTATCGTTTCTAGTGCTTTGATTGCTACTGCGTATACATCTTGAGCGCAAGTGCTTGTTTCAGCTATTGTATCATCTGCATTGACTCCGAAATTATCATAAAGTGAGGTATAATCGGGCAATAACAAAGTACTTTGCCAACGACGCAAAAAGGCAACATCTAATGGTGCAACAGATACATCGGCTTGATTTATTGCTGCTAAAATGTAGAGATGCGGAGACAGAGCATATTCTTCATAATCACTAGTAGTGGGACTCAAAATTTCAAAATAATGCGTATTAGGAGCAGGTGTGTTTTCGTTTGATAATCTTTTGTTGCTTTCCAGTGCCACGAGGCTTCCGCCGAACACCTCGATTGCAGGTCCTCTATTTAACTCATCAATTATAAGAAGTGCGGCACTATCTGGTTGCTTTGCAAATTCGTTTGCTCTATATAATATTCCTTTGCTAATTTGAAATCCTTCATTGCCATCACATTTGGGGGTGATTCCTGTTAAAAAATCTCTATACTTTGAGTTTTGATGCAGTGTGGTTCTGAAAACTTTACGATTATTGCGTTGCATTAAAGGCAGTGCCCCTATTGTATCAGGTTCGGGATTCGCAGGTATCGGAATAGTGGCTCCGGGAATATTAGTTGGAGCTGCAATAGTAACTGCGCTTTCAAACGCTAGTGCGACTTCGTTCATCAGCATTGATTTTCCCGTGCCGGGAGCACCCATCAATAATACATTCTTTTTATTTTGTAAACAGCTCAAAATTTTATATGCGTCCATTAGTATAGTGACCTCCATTTTCAATATCTACGATTCCCATAGCAGTAGTTCTACGATTTCTCGTTGCAGTTAAACCTGCCAAAATGGGATTTTTTATGTCGGGATGCCAGTTATCATGTTGAAGTGAATATTGAGATGTAAAGTAAGGATTGATTCTACCTGCATTATCCAATACAATCAGCAAAATACAATCATCGGCACTTTCAGGAATTACCTCTTGAGGAAAACATTCATGAATACAACTAATTCGGACCTCGTTGGGTCTGGCGTTTGTGGGCGGATAAATTGATACCTCAGTAGGTGCATGATTATGCCAAGAAAAATACCCACACAAATATGATCCTTCGTTGTTGTAAGAAAACATTCTATTAAATGCTGCAAAAAATTCATTGGCGGGGCTAAATCGGAGATCCCTCGCTCCGCCTCCAGTGGGCGAAAAATTAGAAGTAGCAGTAAATTTACTTAAGTCACCTTCAATAATCTTTTTGTATATAACTAATTTGACTCCGGTGTTATTGGTTGGGCTCATAACTTATTCTCCTTTTCACATAATTTCGTCATCTCAGTAGGTATATAGGCTTTTGCACCACAAGCCATCTCTGCTTTATATCGATCGGCATAATAATGTGTTAATTGGTGATATTGCGTTTCTGCCATGGACAACAATAAATCTCTTGTTACCGTAGAGCGAGCTTCGTCATTTATTGCAGGTTGATTTCTATCGAGCAAGGGGAAATCTTCCATGATCAGCTCTAACTCATTAAAAGTAATGCCATAGAGTTTAGCAACTTCCACATCTATTTCTGCACGCAAATGCGACATGGTACAGCTAGTATAATAATCGCCATTCATGTTGGAAAGTTGCTTAACGTGAGAAATTATTTTCTGTGCTTCTGGAGTTGAAATGTCAATATTAGGGAACGGAAGACTAAACAAGAGGAAATAGTTAACTGTTGTTGAAATAATCCTTCGTATAAGCCAATCGAACACAAAACTGTTAGTTATTCCTACCCAGAAAAACATATTTTGGCAATTTATATCATCTTTGAAATATAGCGTGGGCACTTTGTTTCCACAAACGACGTCGGGGGGGATTATCGCACTTGTCATCGCACGTTCATTTGTTTGACCTGCAATATCGCAATATCCAGCTCGATACTGTGTAGTACGCTTCCTTAACTCTTTACTTAGATTTTGCCGTTTCACAAAATATTGAGGAATTATTCCTTGGGAACTTGGTATCCAGATTGCGCTACGACCGCTTCCAGAAAGATATGATTTAGCACCGAAACGATACTGTTGCACCATTCGCCCTTCAACAACGGGAATTGAATCCTCAAGTTGAGAGGTGCAAAACATTTTTTTATCGTTGGTCATGTCAATTTCTCTAGAAATATCAATATCAAAATAATTGGTACAAGCAACACCATTTCTACAGAGTTTCATGAATAAATCTTTTTGCGCAACCGAGGTGCATTCAGGTATTGTCAAGTCTTTTCTTACCTGTTCTAATTCATGATAATCATATCGAATGTGTTCTCCGAGAATGATATGATTGTTTTTACATGTGCAGGGGATAAAATATATTTCAATATTATCTCGATTTGATTTTGATGTGACTTGTTGAGAAATTAGAAGGAATTTGAATCGTGAATCTATTGCGAAGAAGTTTGCCTTATTGTCTAGCAAATAATATTTTAATTCTTCTCCTTTTTCTATCAAATATCTTCTAAGCATTTCTGTGCCTTGAGAACGAATCAAACCGGCAGGAACCAAGTAAGATAAATGTCCGCCTGATTTTAACGACATAATGGCTTTCTGCAAAAACGCCATATACAGGTCTGGTTCTGCATTTCCAAGCAAAGTGTATTTTTCCTTCAAAGCTTTGCTATACTGAAGTGATTTTTCTTTTTCAATATCAAATTCGGTTTGGTCGTACGGGAAATATTCTGCGCCATAAATATGTTCTGTTCCGTTTGAATTAACAAATGAGTGCAAAGAGGTTTTTACTTTTCCCCACGGAGGGTTTCCTACAATTATGTCAAATTTTCGATTTGGAATAGTCTTGCTTAAAAGACTATCTCCCACTCTCCAATGTGAAAACATTTGCTTAATAACCTCTACTGATGATACATGTACAGATAAAGCAATTCTCGCTCCACGTAGGGCGATATTCGATAAATCAAAGGCGTAAATATTGTTCGAAATCCAAGAATTATAATTGTATGAATAATTCTGATAGTATAACTCCGCGATTGCAGCTAAAAGAATTCCCGATCCTGCTGCCAAATCTGCCACACAACTGTCTTCTTTCAAGTGAGGAAGACAGTCTTCTGCAACAAATTTTGCAACTCTGTAATCCGTATAAAAAGCGCCTTGTTTCTTTTGAAGATGAATCGGAATTGGTTCTCGAGCCAAGCTAGAAATCGCAAGTGCCATGGGGATATTAGATTGGTCGATAGCTTCTTTTAATAACGATATCGCCGTCGTAAAATCATTATCTAGCTTTGCAGTTATGTTAAATGCTTCCCAGTATTCTTCTACATTAAAACACGCTACTTGGGCTACTAAAGCTTCCAATAACTGCAACCTTTTCTCATAATTACTTGAGAATTGATTCATTACCTTAAGAGCATTACTTAAAAGCAATTGTTCTTGAGTTTGTGGTCTACTCATGTGTTTGTTCCTTTTATCATTTTTGAAAATCAATTAAATATTCGCTCACTTCGGCCTTTTTTAAGCTTGCGGATTGGTTAGGTCGATAACGACCGATGGATGCTACTTCGATAATTTTTACATTGCCGTGCAATTTTAAATGCTCATATAGATCATCGAGATTAATATGCCCATCATCGCTATACGAAACGATTACACGATGTGCCTGTTGTTTAATTATTAAATCCGATAAAGCTGATAGTGCCTTGGACTTATAGCAGAAAACAGAAGCATTATCTTTCCATGGTCTTAATCCGGCAATTCCAGAAACATTTGGATTATCACCTTTAACAATAGTTTCTAAAATGTGATAGTATGAAGCATATTGTCGTTTTGTATATGGTGGATCTAAATAAACAATATCATTGTAGTTGCTTATTACCGAGAACACATCCAAATTGCTTACTTGATAACAAATCGGTTGTTTCCTAAGTTCAAGTGGTGTTAGTTCCAAGGGGCGAAGCGATTGCTCAGTCCATTTGGATAAAAAACACCCATACGTTCCCGCTATATTTGCTACATCATTAACCGCAGATATTAAGGTGGACATAAGTAATGCGAATTCTTTATCGTTTATTGTTTTATCACTTTTCCAAAGGTGAATTAGTTTTGTTGCACCATCTATCTTTTTGGCATTTTCCTCAGAATAATATTTTCTTTCTATTCCACAAAAGCCTAATGATGCAGGCGAATACTCTCGCCATACAAGGCCTTCGTCTTTCGTTTCATTCAACAAGGAAATGGCATTTTCATATCCGCCCAGTTTAATAAAAGGCACGTCTGATATTGATAGCAACTGTGCCTCGGACATGATTGTAGCATATTCCATCATATCGTTAATTTTTATTTTCCATCCCAAGTCGGCTGCTTTGCTAGCGACGATACCAGTTCCAGAAAAGGCATCTATAAAATATCCGCTTGTTTGGGTTGGTACGCCAATATAAGAAATAATATCATCCGCTATTCTTAATTTGGAGCCAATATATCTATATCCCATTTTTTGTTATCCTCAATAGGTGGATTTTTTAAGATTCTGCTGCTTTACCGCTTTTTATCCACTCATCAACTTCGCTGGGTTTATACTTCCAACCGCGGCCGACCTTGTGGGCAGGCATGCCTTTTTCGTTTATCCAAGTAAGTAGGGTATCACGGGTTACGCCGAGGTAGGCGCACATTTCTTTGGTGGAATACCAACGTTCAGGGATCTGATTCATTTCTTGCATTTTATAACTCTCCTGATAGATATAATAATACGTCTTGTATTATATCAAAAGTTTTGACAAAAATCAAGTGTTATTGCGGAATAGTGCGGAAAAGTGATTGAAAAATTGGTCGTTTTTCTTTGGTTAGAGAATCAAAAATCACATTCTGTTAGAAATACTATATACTTTTCCTAACGGTGGAGAAAAGAATATACCCACTCTCCCTTGAACTCTCGGCTACTTTATGGTATAATGTTCGCAACGAATATTCGCCAAAAGAGATACTTTAGCGGCTAAAATTCGCTTTTCCCAAGTGAACGGAGCGAATATTCAGCGAATTTTCACTTTTTCGCTTCATTATCTCCCTTTGCGTAGGGGTATAATGGGGGTATAATTGATGCTGATTGTAATCCGTTGCGGTCAATTTGGCGGTTATAATGTGGCTTGCCACGGGGCGGTTTGGTGCGGATTTATCTAAAGTTTTTTCTAAAAAAGCTTTAGAAATTGTTTTAGATACGGAAATTCTTGCACCGTCTACGGTTTCGGGTTTTGGGAAAGGCAAAACGCCGAAAGCCCTTGATTTTACTGAGTTTTCAGCGTTTTCTATCGTCTTTTAAGTTCGATTATTTTGCGTTAATGTCGGATTTCGGGGGAAGCCTTGAAAACCGTTTGCCCAAAAGGCATGGAACACTCGTATTTCTCCTACACAGAGCATGGTATTTTAATATCACAGGTATTATACTCATGTTTCTCGTTAGTTGATGATTTCTCGACTGATTTTAATAAATCTCATGGGCTGACCGAAGTTTTTATTTTTAGTATTCAATCTCGCAATTCCACGAACAACAATTCGTGTTTCTGGTAAGATCGAGAGTATCACAAACCGTTCGGTTTCGCCGTGACGAACGTTCGTTCGTCTTTATACGTCCCAAACGCCGCTTGAAAATGAATATGTATTCGTGTATAATATACTTACAAACGAACTTACACATTTTCAGGAGGAAAAAATGATAACGAAAGACCAAGAGCAGTTTGTTAAAAATTATATGTCAGCCGAGTATTTTGATTCGGACAAGGTTATTTCTTATCTTAAAATTCATGATACAGTGGGTGATGAGATTTTTGATTTGGCATTGAAAAGTCAGACAGGACGAAATATAAGACTCGTAAAGGAAGGCTTTGGGTTTCATACGACGGATGCCGAGACGTTTATTCGCAGAGTTCCGTTTTACTTTTACGAGCCCGATTTCAGCAAGGATCAGTATGGAGATCTGTTATCTTTCTTTTGCGGAAGAAACAGAGTTGAAGCCCGAGAGGATATAGAGCGGATATATACTTTGCTGGAAAAGCTGCTTTACGGTTATAAAATCAGCATATCGGATATTTTGGGATACACTGTGAAGCTGTCGGGCACGTATGAAAGAAACGATTTGTTCTATAAATGGGTAGATTATCTTGAGCTTTGCGAAAAGATCAACGTTGACAACAAATGTCCCGCCAACTTTTTGTATGAATATAACAGAGTCCTTGAATTATGCGGCAAGGAGGCGGTTATTTACGAGCCTTGGCTCATTGGATATAATGAAAATTTTCTGAGAATGGAAAACGAGATAGTCGTAAGCGGTGAATTCCCGTGTGATAACAGCGGAAATCCCGTTCTCAGGTGGATAGGCGTATGGATAGAGAACGCGGCTTACGTGAAGGCGAGCAATTGCGTTTCTTATGGCGGCGATTCAAGCTTGGAAAAGGAATTACATATAGGTCTTACACCGACAACCAAAATATATATGCCGAACATCTATAATGATGATAACGATGATTGCGACGTGTGGTACCCTGTTTATTTCGGCCCGCTTGTGATGGAGTTCGATAAGAAGGCGTTGGAATTCTTCAGAAGCTATAAAAAAGTGACTCAGCAAAGGGTTGCCGACGCGGTAGGTGTAAACGTAAGAACTTATCAAAAATGGGAAAGCGGCGAATCCATCCCCGATGGCTATAATCTTATAAGATTGATGAATTACTTGAATATTGATTCTGTGCAATCGTTTGTTGACAATAAACCTTTTCGGGATAACGGATTCAAAAGCTTCAGAAGCAGAGAAAATTATAACTAAGAAAAGCTGTAAAAAATGAAAAAAGGCTGAAAGCCCCTGTATGCGTGCCGGGTTTTCAGCCTTTTTTGCGTTCGGTATAGCGAGATGCGCATCAGCGCCTTTTGCGTTTTCCTTTTACTGTGTTAAATGCGTAATAGATAGTTTCAAGCTTCGGGAGAAGGTACGTCAATGCTTTGTCCTCGAATTCAATGGGGATGCCCCAATAGGCTTCGGCTATCGAGCCTGTGATAGCGCCTTGCGTGTCGGCATCGCCGCCGAGGGAGACAGCGTTTCGCACTGCATCCTCAAAGGACGTTGATTCAAGGAAGCAGACTATTGCTTCGGGAACACTGCGCTGGCAGGTGATGAACGTTCCGTCGTCAACGTTGCAGTATTCGCGGATTTTGTCAACTTTCAGAGTCGCTATTTCGGGGTAGTATTCTATCATTCTCAGGCGGATTTCGTCCATAGAAGCACCCATGCGTGCAAGATATATCGCCATTGCAACGGATTCCGCGCCCTTAATGCCCTCGGGATGATTGTGCGATACCTCGGTGACGAGCTTTGAGAAATACTTAACATCCTCCTCGCTCTCGGATATCCAACCGACAGGGCTGACACGCATTGCCGCACCGTTGCCGTAGCTTTCATACGGAACCGGATTGTACATAAACCAATTATAGAAATTTTTTCCCCATGAGCACGCCTGATGCGCTCTGCCCATTTCGACCATCTTGCTCACAACGTAAGGCTGAAAGTCTCTATCGCGCCAGCTGCCGCGCCAAAGCGCGAACGCTTCGGCTATTGCGAGCGTCATAAGGCTGTCGTCGGTGTAGTGGCAGGCACCCGTGAAAAACGTGAAATTCTTGGTTTTGTTATTGCACCATTCGTATTGGCTTCCAACAATGTCGCCTATTATAGCACCGAGCATTTTGGGCCTCCTTTATTAGGTCTCAACCGTAATTGGAATAGAATTCAGTATCGTACATTCGTCCTTCTCCGCTACTTTGAGCATCTCGCTCGTGCCGCGCAGCGTTACTTGTGACGTGAGGGCGTGCTGATGACGGTATGGGTTATCAAAGCGTTCGTCAGGCTCGCTTGAATATAAGTAGAGGGGACCGTTCGCACCGTGGGTGAAGTTTTCTACGGTTACGTTTATCGGCAGGAATAGCTCGTAACCGAAATCCCAGTTGTAGAATAGCTCGCCTGAGCCGGTGTATACCATGCGGAAGAGCACCAGCTTTTCCAGTCGTTCTGTCGGTGCTCCGGTGCGATGTACTACACTGTTATATTCGGCAATACCGTTGTGACGGCAGTTTTTCAGGTACACAGTTCCCTCAAAGGATGCACCGTAGTCACCGCGGATGCTGAAGAAATCGTGCCCTCCGAGCTTTGTTACGTTTTCGAGATAAAGCTTTCCGCCGCCTGTAAGGTTTATGGCAAAGCCAAAGGTGGTGTTCTCGATTACAGCGTTCCAGAAGCCGCGATGCGCATCGAAGCGGTTCATCTCGCATCCGTCAATATAGAAATTCTTACAGTTGTTGCTAGCCATAATACCCCAATAGCGTCTGTCGTTGATGCCCGTTTCGCATTTGTGCTTCAGATTTATCATTGAGACATGGTTGCAAAAATGGAAATACAGATCATAGCTTCCCATAGGAACGGGGTTAGGTACCTTCCAGCCTGTAGAGACGGTGGCAGGCTTATCCTCGTAATAGGTCGTGTGGCTTGTAAGCATACAGTTCTTTATCGTAAGGCGGTTTGAAAGATACCCTACGATGAAGCCCTGGTACGGATAGCTTTCGTTACGCTCACCGTATCTTGCACTCAATCCATCCATGCCTGAATCGGTGACAAGCGGAGGCTCGTCAAGCATCTTGTGAGTCATGTTTTCAAACAAAACGTCCGCTCGCTCTACGTAGAAGCCTCTGTTGTGGCTCTTATAAAGGTTTTTGAAATTGGTTTCCTCAGCGGAGCGGCAGCATATTGAAGCGAAGTTTCCGTTCTTAACAGTTATCTGTCTTTCGTGCGCGGGGAAAATTTCTATCTTTGTGATTTTGTCAAAATCAAAGGCAACGTCCGTGTCCTCGCTCAGCACTCCGCCAGCTGTGACTTCGAAAACCTCTTGCCGCGATATACCGTTATTCTGATTGGAGCCGAAACGAACGAAATCCTTGTGTTCATCGTTGGTTATTCTTACGTAGCTATCCTCTGTGAGAGCAGGAGCAAGCCAGGGAAAGGCGGTGTCACCTTTTTTTACAGTGATAGCATTACCGAAAGTATTTTTGATAGCTTCTCCCTCGATCACTGTTCTGCGATCCCTTCTGATAGCGAAAAGATAAACTGTTCTGTACTCGAACGCATTCGGCACGGCATCGTCTATAATAAAGCTCGCACCGCCGAAATCAACGTCATATTTAATAGGTATTTCTCTTGTCAGCTTCTCACCTACGTAATAGGTCTTATCGCTGCTCACACGAACTGTAAGCCCATTGGCATTTGCGTATTCGTGAGCCGCGGCAATAGCGTCAAAATCATCATGCTTGCCGTCACCTATCGCACCGAAGTCCTCGTAGTTTACATAACTTTCACTCATAATATAAAAGCTCCTTTTTGTTAGTGAGTGAGTACGTGCGGAATATTACCTTTCAGGTAAACTATAGCATAAAGTAAAATAAATTACAACCCCGAAATCAAAAGCAACACGTCACATCGGAAAAGAATTTCCGTAGAGCTCATCGAGACTTTTTTCGAGAACTCGGCAAAGATACACAAGCTCTATGTCGGTTATGAAGCGTTGCCCCGATTCCATTCTCTGTATGGCGTTTTTGTCAATATCAAGGCCTTCAAGCTGTAGCTTGTCTGCCAGCTTCTTTTGTGATAGCTTCATGCTCTTTCTGAAAGCTGCTATATTTGCTCCGCAAAGATTGTTTTTACCGTCTTTGGTTTTGTTTATAAACATAAAAACCTCGCATTTTGACATTTAGTGCTTGCTTTTTTATAAATTATATGTTATAATTGAGCATCCTATGACATTTAGTGAATGTCAAAATGCGTAAAGATAAAGACGTTTAACGGTATCAGCCGCGTTTGATGATTATAATTTTTTAAGCTTGATAATTTTCGGCTTATCATTCGTAAAATGCGGCTTGAATCTGCAGCTCGCTTTGCAGTACAATAGAGGATGTGATAAAACACGAATAAAAAAAGTCGGATTTTTGCACCTTTTATACGATTTTTCGCGTTGAAAAAGCTATGTCGTTTGTGTTACCATAAATGCATAGGTTTTATCGGTATTTTCTATGCGCTTTATTAAAAACCTTGACTTCTGTGCGCTGAGTGCGCAGCGGAGGATAAAAATTTATAAAAAACGAGAGGGAAGAAAAAAATGAAAAATAGTGCGTTTGGAATACTCGCTGTGATACTTTCCGTGATGCTTGTTTTTTCTACGGTTGCCATTATAATAGTAGGCGCTGCGGATGAGACCGACGGAACGGCAGCTGCGGCGAGCTACACTCCGACTTATATGTTCGGAAATGATTTCGAAACCCAAATAGGTGACCAGACTCCAAGAGAGCATGACGAATTTTTGCTCATGTCGGATATAAACGGAGATAATCAGTATCTTCTGCACCGTCCGGGCATGGCAGCGGAGAATTACACCGAAAATACCTTCAAGGATATCTGGAACGGAGCGGCAGGCCGTGTACAGGGCAACCCCCAGGTAATAAACCTGAAAAGCTTCGAGAATACCGAAACGAAAACGGAGCTTACCTACGCTTGCTCTACCAAGTACGTTGTTTACGATTTCGATTTCGGCACGGAAACCGATATAACTGACGGTTGGTATATACAGATACTTGCGCAGCGTGTAAATTCATCTACCTCAACTGCGATCTCCGACAGAATGCTGGACAGCCAGATAACCATATCTCTTGCGGATGATGAAGCAACGGGTAATTTGCAGATAAAATACGCCGACAGCTGGGTTGATACAGGTCTTTCGATAGATAACGCCTTTGTTCACTTCACCGTTGTCCTTGATCTGACACAGGTTATTGCAACGGGAAATCCCTCGACCGCTGTTGCTTACGTTTATCTCAACGGAGAATATACGGGAATTTCGCTGACAGGCTTTTCGGAAAACGCGCACTACTTTGATATGGTGCGCTCCGGTGTAAACGGCGTTGAAACCAAGGTGACTGATTCGGTCATACTCGATAACTTCCATGCCAGATCCTTTGGCTCCGATTATTCGGGCAATCTCGGCTCTATAATCGCAGACGGGGAAACCTCTATAACAGAATTTGACTGTACTCTTTACGGCAAAGACTACGTCATACCCACAGTACGCCCCCTGGCAAAGGTGAAAGATAAAAGCATTGATACAAGCGTAAAGCTGCGTGCTGCGGTCAGCAGCGGTGATTACGTTCGGTTTATGCGCCAAGCGAATTACTATCTGCCGACAGGCGTTGCGGGCGTTACCGAGTATTGCCCCGCGGACGGTACGCTCTATGCAACCTTTGATGCCAGCGGCAAGGTGATGGCAAGCTATACGGATGCGTCCTCTTATCCGAGCTGCCTTACGAGCGCCTCTTATGCGGAAATATATTCAGATTTTGACGTTAAGGTCACTGCGTCTCCGAATTATGCATCATCTCTCAACGTATATCTGAACGGCAATACAATTTATTACGATGCGACAAATTCCACGAATCACTTCATCTGGGCTATAAACGATAAGACCATAACCTACAACGGCCCCGGTGTTATCAGGGCTGATTCGGGTACGAACACCTCCGGCGCTGCGAGAAGTATAGTATATATTCATCAGGGTAACGGCGGAGCGGTCGTCAATTTCAAGAACCTCACGCTTGAAGCATATTCCTACGTGTTCGGGCTTCGCAGCGGAACGATGACGCTCGACGGATGTAACGTTTCATGGGCAGGGAAGGGAACTCCGCTTGCTACCGTTTACGGAACGCTTGACGGGGCGGCAACCGATACGTCCGCCAAGTTTAACGTTAAAAACTGTAACGTAGAATTTCTTGGTGAGGACTTTTGGAGCAATTACTTCGTCATCGCGACAACCGGCATCTTTAACGGTGATAATGATACTCTTACCACCAACAACGCGGTTGTAACCGTTGAAAACAGTACGCTTGATCTCAGCGGTGCTAACGTTATACACACAAAGACTGATTACAATCCCTCAAACACGGCTACGTGTACGCCTACTTTCAATCTTATAAATACGGACGTTGTGGGATGCAGGCGTTTTGCACCCGTTAATACGAACACCACTCCAACCTTTAATTTTGTAAATTCTAGGATCTGTGCACCTGTGATAGAGTTCGTTCAGGACGGTGCTGCGGGTGTAACACCCATTATCAATATCGAAAATACCATGCTTGCAACGCGTCCCACAAGTATAAAGGGAAAGATAAATTACGCATCGGGCAGTGGTCTGCTGGCAACCAACGATGCAACCTACCCGTATATAGTGGTAAATCCCGGCGCGAGTGCGAACGTTACTCTGAACTCGGATTTCAATTTCAACCTTTTCATTCCCAAGGAGTCGTATATATCCGCAAGCGTTGACGACGTACCGCTCACAGTGCTCGGAGAAACGGAAGCGGGAGGCGTTACCTACGTTATTCTTTCTTATGACGGTATCGCTCCTGCCGAAGCGGGAATTTCAAAGATAGCCTCCGTTGTTATGACGAACGGAAAGTGCGAGTACGTTGCAAGATATTCGGTGTCTATTGCTCAGTACATAAATCAGGTATATGCTTTGTCCGAGCTTGGATATGCCGACTCGGTACGCGCTATTCCTCTCATGGCGGCAATAGTGAACTATATAGATAATGCGTATACTTACTTCGGAAAAACCGACGGTGCTGAGAATATTGCGGCACTGAAAGAGCTTCTGAGTGCTGAGATAGGCTCTCTCAAAGCTGCCGAGATCGGTACGGAAATCAATACGGTTGGCACCGTTTCGGCATATATCACCGAGGCGTATATGGCAATACAGTCGGTACCTAAGGTCAGATTTACCATTGAGAGCAGCTACAGCGGCACGGTTACGGTAAACGGTGCGGCATACGAGGTAGTGGACGGTACGTATAACGGTAACACTTATATAGAGATCGATGTAAGTGCAAAGAACGTAAACAACACTATTACCATTACGGTTGAAAACAAAACCGCAAAATACAATATAGCGGCTTATTACAAGTATCTTTACAGCAAGGGCGAGAGCGGTGCATGCACGCTTCTTGATGCGCTCTACGTCTACGGTGCTGAGGCTGAGGTATACGTTGCTCACGAATATGATGAAACTCTTTACTACAGCAACGAGACCTCGCACTGGCATATATGCGATGACGCTTCCTGCCGCGCGGTAGTAGGCAAGGCTGAGCACAGCTTCGGCGATAGCGGAGTATGTGAGTGCGGATATGAATGGGGCTCGGATAGCGAGACGGGCAACATTCTCTACTCCCTCGGAATTGAAAAGACTGTAAAAACGGAGCGTGATGATATGAAATTTGCAAAGGTACTTAACAATTCCACAGCTACTTACAGCTTCACAGCGGAAGAAGCCGCTCTTGCGGAAAAGGGTGACGTTCTGCTCTTCTCGTTCGTTGTAAAGGCAAATGACGTCTGCACGCCCATAACCTTGAATGTAGACGTGGGAACTGTCATCAACGGGCAGAATAATTCCACAGCTCTTACCTATTACGCTCCCGTGCAGTGGACACGTATTTACATGCCTATTGAAAATAACGGAATGTCGGGCGTGAGCATTTCTTGCTCCGGCTCCGTGCAGATAGCAGAGGCTAAGTACGAAAACTGCGGCGCCGTTACTCTTGAGAGTCTTAACGTGAAGAGCGGAATGTGGATGCTCGATGAATTTGAAAGCTTTGCTCTTCAGGGAAGCGATACCTACCTGAACAGTGCAAATGAAACGGGCTCGGCAAAGGCGGTAGTGCTTTCCTCTGACGGAAAATACGTTTACAGCATCGGAGATTGGAATACGGGCACGTTCAGCATCACAAGCGTTGAAACAGGCGAGGTAGTAGGTCAGCTCAAGCGCCTCGGTGCGGAGCTCCGTCAGCTCGCTGTAACTGAAATTGAGGTCGAAGGCGAAACGCGCGAGTATGCGATGATAACCATGCGTGCGGCAGGTGCTTGTATACTTGATATAACCGAAAAGACAGCCCCCTTTATAGCATCCTCATATAACACGGTGGAGCTTGCCACGGGACTTTACGTAAGCGGCACCTACGCGTTCGTAACGAACAGATATCACGGTGTTGAGGTGGTTGATATATCCAACCCTACAAAGCCTGTTCAGCGCGCAAATATATACACGGGTGGCGAGGTACAGTCCTGCGTTGTGTATAACAACATCCTTTACTGCGGAGTATGGGGCGAGTGCGGCGTGTATATGTACGATCTGTCCGAGCTTGAGACAACGTCTCAGCTGACGAGAATAGGCAGAGTTATCTGTAACGGAAAGGGTGACGGACTCACCGTTACCTCCATCGGTGGCAGGACGTATATCTTTGCCGCAACCGGTCAGCATACTTACGGTGCTCAGGCTGTGTCCAAGACTCAGATACAGGACCTTGCATACGGGCAGGGCAACGGACTTGATATATTCGACGTTACAGATCCCGCAAATCCGATATGGATCTCGACCTCTAAAATAGACGGAAGATATTATTACACCGCAAACGATTTCTGGGAGGCGGAGGTCTCCTACGATGAGGTGAGCAAAAAATACTATGCGTACCTTGTAAATACCTACAACGGCGTATACGTTTTTGACGTAACGAACCTTGCGGCACCCGTGCGCCTTGCACACATAACACTGCCGCTTACCGCAACTTCGAGCAACGTGCTGAAGCATGATACACGCGCTATCGTAACGTCATGGGATCAGTCGGCTGAGGCAAGAAGCGCTGTCGGCTCCATCGCTGTAAAATACTCCTCCATATACATTGCGGGAGTGTCATCCTCGGTTCACAAGCTTACGCTTGACAGCGAGAGCAATAATCTGTTCTTTGCCGCTTATGAGTCCTCCGCTCCTCAAAAGGAGCTTGTTATAGGTGACGTGTATGCAGATCTTAACACGGGCATTGACGAGGGCTGCTATGATTTCTGGCATGAGAACAATGGACAGGTGCTCGGAATATCCACCTACGGCAATTACGTTTACGTTGCTGCAGGCAGTGACGGAATAATAGTTCTTAACAAGAGCACTCTTGAAACCGAGCACGTATATGAGCCGAAAAAGGTTGAGGGAAGAGTCGGCTTTGCATCCTCGCTTGAGATAAAGAACGGCTTGCTCTATGCGGCTGAGGACGTTGCGGGACTCGGCGTTTATAAAATCAACGAGCAGGACGGAAGCCTTGAGGAAATTGTGGGCTGGAGATATCAGAACACCGCTTACGTTATAAGTCAGGTAAGAGTTTCACCGAACGGCGGCTACGCGGTAGTTCATATCAACAGCGACAAAGTTGCCGCAATACCTCTGAATGGAACTGCGGATAACGCTTCTCTCGGTGACGTAATAGTAAAGTCTGTGCCCGGCGGTCATCTGTATCACAGAAACCTCTCGGATCTTATTGCCGACAGATACATCTTAACGTGGAACCACGTAGGGTACATGTATTGGATAGATTTCAACCCGCAGGGCGGTGTTGACTCGGTACCCGTGTTCACAAGCACGACGGATGAT
The DNA here is from genome assembly GCA_964617165.1 of uncultured Ruminococcus sp. Classification (GTDB taxonomy): domain Bacteria; phylum Bacillota; class Clostridia; order Oscillospirales; family CAG-272; genus UBA1740. Next base: position 8,865 of record CAZTWE010000026.1, on the reverse strand, counting down.
GCCATGAAAACGATGGTCAACGGCATTGCCTCCTACGGTGATACGGCACTCTTCATGCCGACTTGGGGGAACAGCTACAGGCTCTACAGTGCGATAGGCACTTATACGGGCGGATACGCTGACGTGAAAAATGGTGATGACGACACAGCGGGTGAGTCCTTCAGCGGAAAACCCACGGTATGCGGTAATTATCTTGTATTGACAAGACATGACAACGGAATGATCTATATACTTGATATTTCCGACGTAACGAAGCCTAACGTTATACATACTATAGATACCGTCGGAAATCCCGACGTAGCTTACTATGATGCAGAAACGGGAGTTGTGTATATACCGCTTGGAAATCAGGGTATGCTTACTATAGATCTTAACGCAGCATTCTGATTTTGTAAACTAAAGTAAACAAAATCGCACAAAAATGAGGTCGGGGCACCGAATTAACAGTGTCCCGACCTCATTTTATTGTTAAATGAATTGTTCGTACTCTTACTCGGGCTTTTTATCAAAGTCCAATGTCAGATCGTAATCTCCGAGCTTATTGACCTTAAATCCGTTTTCTTTGTACGTCTGATAATCAAATGCTTCCAACTCGTCAATTGCAAGCTTATGGAATTCATAGAAATTATGCCACCATTCCCAGCCCGAGCCAAGCTCATGAGAAAGATATGCATCCGCAATATCACACGCGGTTTGCGGTGCTACGTAGAAGGCTCCCATAGCCAGAACGTTTACACCGTTGCCTGTGATGGCTCTGGTTGCTGCGGGTAAGCTTTCGACCACTCCTGCGTGCACGTGAGGACATTTGCTCGCAGCAATGTGAATACCCATACCCGTTCCGCAGAATAAGAGTGCTCTTTCGTAATTTCCCTCGGAGATTTCCGCGCCTACGCGAAGTCCTACACGGTGGAACATCAGATCGGTGTCCTTAGGATCACTGTCTTTTTTTACACCGAGGTCAAGAATTTTCCACCCCTTTTTCGTCAAATGCTCAACAACAACTTCCTTGAGAGGAAATCCTGCGAAGTCTGCTCCTACTACCAGATACTTATCTTTTACCGTTTTCATTTTTCTCTCCTTTGGAATTTTTTACTTATTGTAAGTGCTTTTTTGAAAAATGTCAAGAGTAACGGAAAAGAATATTCGCAAAAATAATATTTTCGGTTTGACGTAGCAGTGAAATAAAATTTATCTTGATCATGTGAGCGATTTGTGTTACAATATACGCAAAAGACGAAAATAAAAATTCAAAGGAGAATTCAAATGGCAGAGTACGTAAAGCTTGCGAGCGGCGGTCTTACCGAGCTTCGCAAAATAAATTCATGCCTCATATCATACAACGTAGAGATGACGGAGGTTACGGGAGGAACGTTCTGGCGTGCGTACACGGAAGCACAGATAGACGGTGCTGAGCAGGTGCCGCCGCCAGATTTTTCAAAAGGTCTTGCTTCCATGCATCAGTGGTACGATCCGATAGATACGAAAAACGAAAGGCTTATCAAGCTCGCGCGTGAGCTCGGCTGCTGCTGGGTGCGCGTTTCGGGAACCTGGGCGACTAAAACCTATTACGATTTTGAGGACAAATATCCGAGCGGTACGGCACCCGAGGGATATCAGAACGTCCTGAAGCGTCAGCAGTGGATAGATCTGCTTGATTTCGTCAAGGCTGTCGGCGGTAAGCTTATGATATCGGTGGCAAACTGCGAGGGGCTGCACAGCGCACATGAGCCTTGGAGCCCGAAGCAGGCGGAGCTCATCTTCTCGCTCAGCCGCGAGCACGGTGTGCCGATCATGGCGGCGGAGTTCTGCAATGAACCGAATATGATGGAAATGACGGGATTTCCCAAGGGCTACACGCCTGCCGATTTCCGTCGCGATCAGGATATTTTCCACAAATGGGTGAGAGAGAATTACCCCGAGTGCCTCATCGTCGGCCCGAGTGATACCGACCCTAAAGCAATGCAGCAGGATCCCGACGGCAACCCTTATGAGGGCGGTGCGGCATCCGGTGCAGGCATAGCCGATGCGCTTCCTTATTGCACAACAGCCGAGCTTATGGATGGATGCAGCGAGCCTATTGACGTTTTTTCTTATCACTACTATAACGGTGTTTCCGAGCGCATGGCGGCAATGATGCCCTCTGTCTTTACCCCCGCCGAAGGTGCGCTGAGCGAGGAGTATCTCGGTGCTGCGGGTCACTGTGCGCGTTGCTTCGCTCCGTACCGTGATAAATATTGCCCCGGCGGCGAGATGTGGGTAACAGAGTCTGGCGATGCGGGGGCCGGCGGTCACACGTGGGCTTCGACCTATCTTGAGGTTGCGCGTACTCTTAATGAGATCGGTGATTTCGCCACAAAAACAAACGGTGTAATATTCCATAATACCCTTGCTTCCTCGGATTACGGCTGGCTTCGCCACGGTACCTTTGAGCCGCGCCCAAGCTACTTTGCCGTACTGCTTTGGAAACGCATAATGGGCGATACCGTGTACGACTCAGACGAGCCGATTCGTGAGGGAGCACACGTGTATGCACACTCCCGTGCCGACGGAAAAGAGGGTATTGCATACCTCGTTATCAACAATTCGAAAACCGAGACGACTATCGTCTCGCTCCCTCGGGCGGCAGAGGTTTACGCACTCAGTGCAAACGGCGGTATGCGCTCGCGTACAATGCTGCTCTCGGGAAGAGAGCTGACGCTCGGTGAGGGAGACGAATTACCTAAGCTTATTCCCGATAAGGTTGACGCTACCGAGGTGACTGTGGCTCCGGGCTGCTGCACGTTCATAGTCATCTGATATCGCTTATCTCTATATCCAACTTGCTTATCCGAAAAGGAGCGAAATATGCAAAAAACTACGGCTAAAGAAATTTTCAGGGCGCTCAAATTCCTCGTAATTTCAATAAGCGCAGGTATAATTCAGATAGGAACCTTTACGCTTTTCAACGAGGTGTTCAAGTGGAATTATTGGGTGGGGTATCTTACGAGCCTTTTACTGTCTGTTTTATGGAATTTTACCGTAAACAGAAAGATAACCTTTAAGTCCTCGAACAACGTCAAGCTCTCAATGCTTCTTGTACTTGCGTTTTACGCGGTGTTCACACCGCTCTCCACCTGGCTCGGTGCACTTGCCGAGGGCAACGGAGTGAATGAATACATAGTTCTTGCGGTAACGATGATAGCCAATTTCGTGCTTGAATTCCTTTATACACGCTACGTTGTGTACCGCAATTCCTGTGATACCGCCGTCAGTAATAGCGGCAAAGGCAAATAATCGTGATAAAACGCCCCGAGACGTGAGTAATACTTTCTCGGGGCTTTTTTCGACCTCAAAGCTACGTTATATATGCGTTTTATGCACAATTTTGCCCTCGCACCTTGACAAAATTACTCGCGTGTGTTAGACTAACATAGCTAAATAATATATATTTATGGAGAGTGTCGTATGAAATGGACATCATTAAATGAGCTGCGTGAGAAATATCTCTCGTTCTTTGAGAGCAAAGGACATCTGAGATTGCCCAGCTTCTCGCTTATCCCCAATAACGATAAGTCGCTTTTGCTGATAAATTCGGGCATGGCACCGATGAAGAAATTCTTCACGGGAGAAGAGGTTCCGCCCCGTAACAGGGTCTGCACCTGCCAGAAGTGTATAAGAACGCCCGACCTGGAGCGCGTTGGACACACAGCGCGCCACGGTACTTATTTCGAGATGCTCGGAAACTTCTCGTTCGGAGATTATTTCAAAAACGAGGCTATTCCGTGGGCATGGGAATTCCTTACCGAAGCTCTTGAAATACCGGCGGAGCTGCTCTGGCCCTCTGTATATGAGTTTGACGATGAGGCATACGCCCTTTGGCGTGACGTTATCGGTGTGCCTGAGGATCATATAGTAAAGCTTGGAAAAACGGACAATTTCTGGGAGCACGGCTCAGGTCCCTGCGGCCCCTGCTCGGAGATATACTTTGACCGCGGAATAAAGTACGGCTGCGGCTCTCCCGATTGCAAGCCCGGCTGTGACTGCGACAGATTTATGGAGATATGGAACAACGTATTCTCTCAGTTCGATAACGACGGTAACGGTAATTATACCGAGCTTGCACAGAAAAATATCGATACGGGTATGGGTCTTGAACGTCTTGCTTGCGTTATGCAGGGCGTGGACAACCTCTTTGAGGTAGATACTGTGCGAAATATACTCAATACGGTTTGCACGATTGCCGGAAAGAGCTACGGTGCTGACCGTGACGATGACGTATCTATACGCGTTGTCACCGACCATATAAGAAGCGCAACCTTTATGATAAGTGACGGAGTTATCCCTTCAAACGAGGGCAGGGGCTACGTTCTGCGCAGAATTCTGCGCCGCGCTTGCCGCCACGGTAAGCTTCTCGGAATAAACCGTAAGTTCATGACCGAGCTTTGCCGTGTGGTTATTTCACAGAACGAAAGCGCATACCCCGCACTTGTTGAAAGAAGCGAATATATACTCAAGGTTATTTCTCTTGAAGAGGATCGCTTCAATGCTACGGTCGATTCGGGACTTGCTATTCTCGGCGGTATCGTTGAAAAGCTTAAGGCTGCGGGCGAGAGCGTAATTTCGGGTGCCGATGCGTTCAAGCTTTACGATACGTTCGGCTTCCCCATTGACCTCACGCGCGAGATAGCCGAGGAGAGCGGACTCTCTATCAACGAGGAAGAGTTCGGTGTTCTCATGCAGGAGCAGAAAACCAGAGCGAGAGAGGCAAGAGGAAACGTTTCCGGTTGGTCGGAGTCCTCAAAGGCACTTCTTGACGGAATAGCAGAGACCGAGTTTGTCGGTTATTTCGAAAACTACGAGTGCTGCGCTAAGGTCGTTGCCATAATTGTGGGTGACGATGCCGTTGAGGAGATCAGCGAGGGAGAATGTACACTTGTATTTGACAAAACGGTATTTTACGGCGAAGGCGGAGGTCAGGTAGGTGACACGGGCTCTGTCGTTAAGGCAGACGCTGCTCTTACTGTTTTTGATACAAAAAAGACTAACGGTATCTATCTGCACGAGGCAAGAGTAGAGTCGGGTATCGTTAAGGTTGGAGACGTGCTTACTCTTAAAGTGGACGTATCGCGCCGTGAGGCTATACAGAGAAATCACTCTGCGTGCCATCTTCTCCAGGCTGCACTGCGCTCGGTACTCGGAAATCACGTATCGCAGGCAGGCTCCTACGTTGACGAGCACCGCGTTCGTTTCGACTTCTCACATCTTTCGGCTATGTCGGCTGAAGAGATAGCGTCTGTTGAAGCTATAGTTAATGCAAATATCCTGAAAGCAGAGAGCTGCTCGACCACCGTTACGGATATTACTACGGCAAATTCCATGGGAGCTATGGCTCTGTTCGGTGAGAAATACGGTGACACCGTCAGAGTTGTAAAGATAGGCTCATCCTCTACCGAGCTTTGCGGCGGTACACACGTTTCCTCTACCGGAAACATCGGTCTTTTCAAGATCATATCGGAGACAGGCGTTGCGGCAGGCGTACGCAGAATAGAGGGTACTACGGGACTTGGCGTGCTCGGACTTCTTGCAGACAAGGATAACCTTATCGCAAGCACCGCACGCGAGCTTAAGGTGCAGAACGCTATGCTGATAGCTGAGAAGGCATCCGCACTTGCTACGCAGCTCAAGGAGACAAAACGCGAGCTTGACAGTGCGAATTCGAAGCTCTCTGAGCTTAAAGGGGCATCCCTTGTGGATTCCGTGGTCAGCGTCGGCGCATATAAGCTCCTTCTGGCAAGGCTTGATGACGTTAAGCCCGATGCGGCACGTACGCTTTGCGACACGGTCAAGGCTAAGTATCCCGACGGTGTCGTTGTATTCGCTCTTGTTTGCGACGGTAAGCTTAATTTCATTGCTGCGGCAGGCAAGGCGGCTGTTGCAGCAGGTGCTCACGCGGGAAATATTCTTCGCGAGGTATCGGCTGTATGCGGCGGTAAGGGCGGTGGACGCCCCGACTTTGCAATGAGCGGCGGCAAGGATATAGACAAAATACCCGAAGCACTCGATAAAGTAAAAGAGCTGCTTTCCTGACACGTGCCCGACCGTTTTGTGTCGCGGACTATGATGAGACAATAATAGAAAGGCAAATTGAAATGAACGACTACAGATCCAACAGTGAGCAGGCGATGCTTGAGGATACGGCCCTTTATTGCCCCTCATGCGGTAAATCGCTCACGCACACCTCGTCCGATACCGATTACGTGTACTATCAGTGTACTGCATGTAAGAGAAAATCACGTGTTCCGAATAATGCTGATACGTTCAAAAAATACAGGTTTTCGCTCAACAAGGCGATAGAGGATTTTGAGAACACCGGAGCAGTAAGCGAGGCTCTCGAATATCCCGAATACACCTATGACGACGCTCAGTATCATCTTTACAAAATAGCGGTCAAAACCGAGAACTTCAAGAAAAAGCATCCCGATGCCGAAACTTATAAAACGGTTATTGACAGCGGTATTCCGACGCCTCTTGATACAAACGGCAGACTGATGCGAGCAAAGCTTGAAAAAATGCTGAAGCCTTTCCCTCTGTGGGCGAAGCTGGTTATAATTTTCGCGGGAGCATGCGTGCTTGCCGCGTGCGTGCTCGTTGCCGTATTCATGGGAAAGAACGTTAAGGACAACGAAACGGGTATTTCCGTTGAGCTTGATTACAGTGACGTTTCATTTGCCGATAAATGGGGTGTTACCCTGGGCGCATCGGAGATAACCGACAGCTCATCGCGCTATTCCGCTATTGCGACAATACTGAGCGCGGAGTGTGAAAAATTCAAGATATTCGACCTTAACCTGCAAAACGGTGAGAAAGAGATACAACCCCTCGGTACAGTCACTGTGTCCGTGCCCGTGCCGGATGGATTTGAAGAAAACAACGTTTGCGTGTACCACATATCCGAAAAGGGCGAGCTCTCTTTGTTGGACTCTCACATCTCAAAAGCAAAGGGCAACGTTATTTTTGAGGCGGAGCATTTCAGCATTTACATCATTGCGGAGCGTCCTTATAAGGTGTCGTTCGTGCCCGATGACGGAACGGAAATAGCAGATCAGCGTTTGCTCTGGGGTGAGCTTGTTACGGCACCCGAGGAGTACGATCGTGTCGGTTATACGTTCCTTGGTTGGTATAACGGAGATACGAAGTGGGAATTTTCCACACAGGTCGTTACCGAGGACGTTGTCCTTACAGCGCGCTGGAAGGGTGACGAATTTACCGTCAGTTACGACCCCGCCGGTGGAACGCTTGAGGACGGCAACACGCAAACTGCGGTGTTCGGTGATAACTACACGCATCCCACACCTACTCTGTACGGCTATAAATTCCTCGGCTGGTATGATGATGGCGTTCTTTATGAGAGCGGTGAATGGGACAGATTACAGGGGCTTTCTCTGACGGCTCGGTGGAAGCAGACTCTCTTCTCGGTAAATTACGTAACCAACGGCGGTGTCGGTATGGCATCCGCTAAATACGATTCCGAAAAGGGCGCGTTCAATCTTCCCACGGCAACCTACAGCACGTACCCCGAGTACAACCGCTTCCTTGGGTGGTATGACAATCCCGAGCTTATCGGAGATGCTGTGAGCATCATTCCCAAGGGCAGCACGGGAGACAAAACCTATTACGCTAAATGGGATCTTTGCACTGTATATAATTCGATAAATGCAACGCCATTTGCTATAGGCGGTGGTAGAATAATAGTGGATTGGAGCAATGAGTCTGATACAGACCTGCTTTCTCACACGGGCCGTGTCGGTGTTGTCGATTCAAGATATAACAATATAGATATAGGCAATGACACGACGGAGATCATATTCATAGGAAAATCCACAAAAACCTATACAAATTTGCAGATGCATATTTGCGGCTTCGCAAAGGATCAGAAGCTCACCGTACGGCTCGTTAATTTCAAGTTTACAACGAATGAATACGATGCTATAGCGGCATACGAGGATCTCGGCTCAAGCATAACGCTCGCGGTTGAGGGCGATTGCTCGATCGGTACCACCTATGCCGGTGGAAGTATTATCAATCTCATCGATAATACCCTTACAATATCAGGCTCAGGCGCACTTACCGTTACAGCGGGCAACGGTGCTGAGGGGAAAAGCTACGGTGGCGCAGGCTCTGACGGTGGTACTGCGATATATGCAAACAGTGTGCACGTTATTATGAAAGGAAAGCTTTCCGTATTCGGCGGTGCAGGCGGTGCAGGAAAAAAAGGCTATAATGCTGACGGCGGCGACCTTGGCGAAACAGGTGGCAAGGGCGGCAAGGGTGGCATCGGTGGCAACGCGATAACTGCATCCTCGGTTATTATAGACAGCGGAGACGTCAACCTCGTCGGAGGTGCCGGTGGAGCCGGAGGCAACGGCGGAAAGGGTGACGAGGGCGCGTTCCTCGATTATGACGGTAACGGAGGTGCCGGTGGAGCCGGCGGCAATGGCGGATGCGCTATCTCTGCCGAGACGGTCACTGTATCCGCAAATGCTATGACAACAGGAAAGATAGTCGGAGGCAACGGTGCTAACGGAGGTGCCGGTGGAAACGGTGGCTCGGGCGGTATCAACGAGTCAAAGGGCGGCACAGGCGGAGCCAAGGGTACCGGAGGTGCTGCGATATCCTGCGAATATTCGTACGGCGGCGGTACTGTAGAGATAACCGCAGGCGGTGACGGAGAAAAAGGAAAAGACGGATGGGGAACCTGATAACAGGTTGAAATTCGCTTTTCAATATAATAGGTTGGTATTGGCTAACGGCATTCCGAATTAAAAACAAATAAAGAGGCTGTCTCATTAAGAATTTATGAAAATCAGAGAAAAAATGAGAAAAAAT
>CAZTWE010000025.1:0-29984 GCA_964617165.1 uncultured Ruminococcus sp. | reverse complement strand
CGTGTCTGTCGGCTTGCCAGCAAGCACGAACGAGTATATTTCAAGGAATGTGCGAAAATCCTCTGATTTTCGGGTAATGCGATGAGCATTACAGTAAATTTTGCTTTCAGCGAAATTTACGTCACATAGATTATAATATACGCAGCAAAATTTACATCATTATTTTTAAAAGGGAGAGATTTCCATGGAAAAGTTTTTTCATCTAAAAGAAAACGGCACAAAAGTGTCCACTGAAATCATGGCGGGTCTGACTACGTTCTTTGCAATGTCGTACATAATCGTAGTTAACCCAAGTATTCTTTCGCAGTCCGGTATGGAATGGGGAGCTGTTTTCCTTGCTACGATCATTTCAGCGATCATCGGAACACTCGTTATGGGATTGGTAGCAAACGTTCCTTATGCACAAGCTCCGGGTATGGGTCTTAACGCATTTTTCGTTTATACGGTTTGCTTCACACTTGGTTTCACTTGGCAACAAGCACTTTCTATGGTGTTTATTTGCGGTATTCTCAATATCGTGATAACCGTAACAAAAATCCGTAAATACATTATAAAAGCAATTCCCATAAGCCTTCAGCATGCTATCGGCGGAGGAATAGGTATCTTCGTTGCTTATATCGGATTTCTCAACATTGATTTTGTTGGATTTACAGGCGCGTCGATGAGTGAGGACGGATCCTCTATCATCACAAGCGGAATAGTTCCTGAGTTTCCCAAGCTCAACGATCCCGTACTTTGGGTGTTCTTGATAGGTCTCATTCTTACAGTTGTATTGCTGGTGCTCAAGGTAAAAGGCGCAATTCTTATTGCAATTGCCGCTACCACAGTTATAGGTATTCCTTTCGGTGTAACCACTCTCGGTGAAACTATCAGCTTCACAGATGCTTGCGCTCAGCTTCCCACCACTTTCCTTGCAATCTTCAAGGAGGGCGGAATTGTAAGTCTGTTCACAGATGTGTCCAAGCTTCCCCTTGTACTTATAACCATCTTCTCGTTCAGCATTTCCGATACGTTTGACACAATAGGTACGTTTATCGGTACAGGACGCCGCACCGGTATATTCTCCGAAGAGGATGAAAAAGCTATGGATTCAGGCACAGGCTTTAAATCTAAAATGGACAAGGCGCTGTTTGCCGATGCAGCGGCAACCTCGGTTGGAGCGCTCTTCGGAACCTCTAACACCACAACGTTCGTTGAAAGCTCAGCCGGTATAGGTGCAGGCGGACGTACAGGACTCACTTCTGTTGTAGTAGCTATCTGCTTTGCTGTATCCTCATTCTTCGCAACCTTCATCAGCGCAGTTCCTGCTGCTGCTACCGCACCCGCATTGGTTGTGGTTGGTATTATGATGATGTCCTCGTTCAAGGATATCGACTGGAGCGACTTTGACGAAGCAGTTCCCGCATTCTTTGCCGGAATATTTATGGCACTTTGCTACAGCATTTCCTACGGTATTGCTGCCGGCTTCATATTCTACATTATCGTTAAGCTTTGCAAAGGTAAAGCAAAGGAAATCAATCCTGTTCTTTGGGTTTGCACAGCAATGTTCGTATTGAATTTCATTCTTTTGGCGATCATTTAGATATACAATTTCTGTGAAATTGATGGCACAATACTTATAAAAAAGCACGGTTTAGCGTATTAAGCACGCCAAACCGTGTTTTTTATTTTTCGGAGCGCTCGGCAATTTTAATCGGGAGCGCCCCGTTTTTATTCAAATCTCTTTTACAAGATTTGCGAGGTTTTTATGCCTCTGTCGCGGGAGCATAAACTACGTTATTTTCACCGTCAACGATGTTGACAAGATCACCTGTCTCCTCGTCATAAACAGCTGTATAGCCCTCGGAGGTATAAACTACAGCACCGTCACCGTCAAGAACTGCAACGATAGCGTTTTCGGTCGTATATACAACCGTGTAACCGTCGGGAGTGTAAGCAACCGTGCCGTCAGCGTAAAGGTACATAACGAAGTCGCCGTCCTCGTTGTAAACGGGAACGATAACGTTGTTGCCCTCGCCATCGGTAATAGCGGTAAGAGCCTCGGTCTCCTCATCGTAAACGGTCTTGTAAGGTGCGGGTACGTAAAGAATGTCACCCTTAGAACCTACAACAACGATGAGATTATCATCCTCGTCATAGATGAACTCATAATTCTCAGATGCGAAGAATACGTTGCCGTCAGTATCAACAAGAACGTAACCTGCTTCGCTGACAAGAACGTCATAAAGCTTCTCGCCGTCTGCATCGGTGATGCTGATAGGCATACCGTCATCATCTGTCTCAACAGCATACATTTCTTCGTTGACGTAAAGCACCTCGTTCTCGGGGCTGACAACCATGATGCACCAACCCTCTTCATCGTAGATGAACTCATTTCCGTCGCAGTCGAATACTCTTGCCTTACAGTTGATGAATGCATTCTCTTCGGCCCCGCCGTTCCAACCGCCTGTGAAGAAGTAGACGTCGTAGTAGTCAGGATCAAGCAGCTCTTCGTACGTCATAGCGTCGAAGTGAATGCTCTGATCGCGTGTCCAACCGTAGAAGTTAGCGAACTCTGCCGCATAGCCCCAATCGTCAGAACCGATCTCGTTCTCCTGGATCAAACCGTAGTTTTCAAGAGAGTAAACCGGACCTGTGAAGTGTAGCTCTGTAATACCTGTTACGCCATGGAATACGGAACCGTACAGGTATATATAGTCACCGCGAACGTAGAACTTACCCTCAAGTCCTGAGTTCTTGAACGAGTAGCAATCAAGCTCTGTGCATCCCTCGGGAAGGTCAATTGACTTAAGAGACGTACAGTTCTCGAACGCACTCCTCCAGATTGCATACATCTCGGAGTCCTCAGCGAACGTTACCTCTTCAAGAGACGTACAGTTGTAGAACGCATAATCCCCGATCTCACATACTGATGAGGGGATGTAAACGCGCTTAAGATTTGTACAGCCGGCAAACGTGGAGGATCCGATGTAGCAGATGTTCTCGGGAACAGTGAATTCCTCAAGAGAGATACATCCGGCAAACATTTCGTTACCGAGAGTATAGTACTCATCGTAGTCAAATACCGACTCGAACGTTACAGACGTAAGGTTCTTACAGTTCTTGAATACGCCCTTACTGTTGGGAACCGTTACGCTTGCGGGAACGGTGAACTCAGTGATACCCGTGCCTGCGAGCATGTAATCGGGAAGTACGGACAGACCCTCGGGAACGTTAATGTCGGTAAGCGACTCGCATCCCTCAAGAATGGAAGCGCCAACCTCAAATGAGGTATTTCTCTTACCGAAATCGAAGGAAGTCATAGACTTACAGTTCTTGAACGCGCTCTCACCGAGATAGGTACAAGCGCCGGGGATCTTAGCCGAAGTAAGGCTTTCGCAGTTGTAGAATGCCTCGGCACCTATAGAGGTAACTGAGAGCGGGATGTAAACGGTCTCAAGGAGCTTGCTGTCCTTGAAGCATCCGTCGGGGATAACCTTGATGTTATCCGAGATAACTATACTCTTGAGTTTAGAAGCTGTGAATGCACTCTTTGCAAGCTCGAATACAGTGGTAGGCATCGTGTAGCTCTCGTTATCAAGATAAGGAGGATAGAATATAACCGTACGAACGTTTGCGTCGTAAAGAACGCCGTCAGTTCCGTAAACGAAGTTCTCGTTGTCCTCATCAATAGTGAAGCTTGTGATACCTGTGCAGTTACTGAAGGGGTTACCGCCTATGCGGATAACCGATGCGGGAATGTGAATTGTTGTGATCTTTGTGCAGTTTGCGAATGCATCTGCGTCAATGAACTCAACGCCCTCGTTAAGAACTATATCTTCAAGGTTGTCACAGCCCATGAATGCTTCGGTGTAAATATCCGTAACCGTGCTGGGAATGTCAAGAGACGTAAGGTTCTTACAGTTCTTGAATGCCGATGCGCTGATAACGGAAAGGTTATCGGGAAGCGATATGAGAGAGATTCCGCTGTTTTCGAAGATGTTGGCTCCGATAGAGGTAACGCTCTCGGGAAGCGTGATTGCGTTAAGAGCTGTTGTTCCGCGGAAGATAGCAGACTCAACGTTGGGATCCTCACCAAGCTCGGTAATAGCAGCATTCTGTGCGAACTGTACGTTCGAAAGGCTTGTGCAGCCTTCAAATGCCATAGCACCGATAGAGGTTACGGATGCGGGGATAGCGATAGACTCAAGGCTTGTGCAGTCCATGAACGTACGCTCGCTCATAAACTCAAGCGTCTCGGGAAGAAGAACTGTGGTAAGCTTTGTCATCGCCTCGAAGGGACCTCTGAGGATCGGAACTCCGTTCATAGAGGTATTCGTCAAAGATGTGAACTCCGTAACCTGAGTTTGGGACATATCAACATACTCAATGTTGGCAGCATTGCGGAATGCCTGCTGACCAAGCACCTCAAGAGTTGCGGGGAATACTACCTTAACAACAGCGGAATTGTAGAAGCAGGTGTTGGGTATCTCGATAACAGAGCTGTTCTCAAAGTTTACAAGAGTCTTAAGAGATTCCGTATTGTAGAACGCCTGTGTTCCAAGAGTTGTAAGCTTTTCGGGGAAGTAGAAGGATTGAAGCTTCTTTGCATAAGAGAATGCACTTGTGCCTACACTCCTTACGTTCTCCTGAACCGTTACGCTTGTAAGCGCCTCGCAGTAGTAGAACATGCTGCCGGCGATATCGGTAAGCGCTGCGGGCAGGATTGCCGTTTTAAGCTGCTTGCTGTATCCGAATACGTTTGTACCTACAGTAGTAACGTTATCAGGAAGATCAAGCGAGGTCAAGCCTGAAGCGTAGAACGCAGCGGGGCCGATGGCTTCAAGCTTGCTGTTCTCTTCAAACGACAAGGATTTAAGGTACTGCTGTCCCGATCCGGTAGAGGAGTAGAATGCATAACCGTCAATAGCTGTAACCGATGCGGGAATGGTTACGGATGCAAGCTTCGAGTAATAGAACGCACCGCGTCCGATCTTGATAAGCTCGGAGGGGAATACTACGGAAGTTTGCTGATAGTACTGGAATGCGTAAGGACCTATCTCACGAACGGTTTCGGGGATAACGAAAGGCTCGGAATCGGTTCTACCTGTGGGATATGCCGCAAGGATAGCACCGGTGTAGTCGTAAATAACGCCGTCGATCTCTTTAAGAGTTGCGTGATTGGTGGGTACAACGAATTCCTTGATTGCCTTAGCACCGTAGAAGATGCTGTATGCGTTTCCGCTTGAATCCTGGCATTCAAGACTTTCAAGTCCGAGACCGATAGTTACCTTGGTGAGATTAGTACAGTTACTGAAGATACCGTAAAGAACCTCGGATGCGGTATCGGGGAATACGAACTCTGTCAATGCCGTGCAGTAGTTGAAAGCATTCTGTCCGATAGATACTACCTTTGTTCCGGAAAGATCCATCTTGGTCAATGCCTTTGCGTAGTAGAATGCGCTGTTACCTATTGAGGTAATTCCACTCGGGATGTTATTGATCTCTGTAAGCTTAGTACAGTTGTAGAAGCAATAAGAGGGAATAGTGTCGAAGGTCGACTCCGGATGGAAGGTTACCTTTGCGAGATTGCTGTTTTGCGCGAAGGTGTAATTCGACGTGTAAGCAGGATCGTTGAGGCTGGATATTCTCGGAAGATTTAACTCCTTGAGAGCAGTGACGTTATAGATTGAATGAACCTCAAACTTAACGTCGGTGGCATCCATATTGAAATCAAGTGTCAATCCGGAGGAAGTCTTGATTGCATAAATGGCGTTACTTGCGAGGGATTTAAGATGAGCGGGGAAGCTTATCTTTTTAAGTGTCGTTGAGTTAGCAAATACGGTTGCTGCCGAGCGGTACATTTTATCGTACGTCTGACTAGAGCTAGGACTGTTCGTAGTAGTGCCGCTACCTATCTCAAGTATAGGTGTCTTGTAGTTCTTATCCGTAGTAGGAAGATTTTCGAACGTGATGCTCGTGAGCTTTGTAAAGTTGAAAGCACCGTTGCCGACGAGAGTAACGGTATTGGGAATCGTAAGATCACCCGTCTTAGCCGCGGGGCACCAGAGAAGCTCTACAAGATTGCCGTTTTCATCCTTTTCGTAAAGCACACCGTCAAGCGATCCGTATCTTTCACAGTTGGGATCAACGGAAACGGAAGCTATTACCGTGTTACCGTAGCACATCAGGCTCACGGACTTCATGTCTATCGCATAGCCTGCAGAGCTCGACATGGTCTGTATCTCTTCTCCGCACTCTGCGAGAGTATCGGGGAAGGAAAGAGAAGTGAACTTTGTAAATCTGAATGCGTAGGGGTTGATCGTCAGGGGATTTGAGCCGCCCGATGTGAAGTTGAGCTCAGTGAGGCTGGATGTATTTGCAAATCCGTATCTTCCGATATCGGTAAGCGTCTTGGGAAGCGTTGCGGACGCAAGACCGGAGGCTGCAAAGGCGTACTCGCCTATAGTTTCAAGCGCTGTGTTCTCAAGGTTAATGCTTTTAATAGAGGATGCGTAGAATGCAGCCGTACCGATAGAGGTAAGCTTGGAATTTTCCGCAAACGTAACCTTGGAAAGCTCGGAGGTCTCGTAGAATGCGTATGCTCCGATGCTGATAACTCTTGCGGGAAGAGTCACGTTTCCGATCTTGGAGCTTCTGAATACGCCTACAACACCGATATCCTCATAGCCCTCGGGGAACTCTTTGGTTTTGCTATATACGTTATAGTTGGGGCTTTCGAAACCGAAGTCGATCTCAAAGGTGTCGATAGAACCGAGCTTGAGTTCAGTTTCGCCGTCCTCAATAGTGAGTGTTCCGAGCGTAGAGTAAGCAAATGCACCGTCACCGATAACCGAAACCTTTGAGGGAACGGTAATGCTTGTGATGTTGGTGTAAGCAAACGCAAAGTCACCTATGTAGGTGAGGTTAGCGGGCATCGTAACTTCCGAAAGAGTAGAAACGTAGAAGGCGTAATCGCCAAGATACGTAGTACGGTCGGGAAGAACGACAGACTCAAGCTTAGGAAGATTTGCAAATGCATAATCTCCGATAGTGAGTGCATTGCTGCCGTCCGCAATCGTTACACTTTCAAGGTTGGTACATCCGTTGAACGCTTCGTTACCGATCGTGGTAATCGTAGCGGGGATGGTAATGCTTGTGATGTTGGTGTTATCCTTGAATACTGTGTTGCCGATCTTGGTAAGAGTATTCCAAGGAAGCTCTGAAAGGTCGGGATCGTCGATCGCCTTAGGATAGAACATGATCTCGGTGCAATCCTCATCGTAGAGAACGCCGTTCACAGTCTCAAGATAGATGTTCGCAGGATCAACCGTTATCTCGGAAATTGAGTAACAGCCGTCAAATGCGGAGCCGTCGAAGCTCTTAACGGTTGCGGGAAGCTGAACCTCCGACAAGCCGTAGCAATCCTTGAATACGTACGAACCGAAGTCGATATCCTTACCGTTCGGAGCGAAGATGATAGTGGAAAGAAGAACGCAGCCCTCAAACGCACTGTCACCGATGAACGTTGTTGTTGCGGGGATAGTAAAGGATATGACGTTTTCACAGCCTGCAAATGCCTTCTGTGCAATTCTTGTAAGCTTTGCACCGTCAGCAATGTTGATATTGCGCAGCTTGATGTTTCCGGTGAATGCCGATGCGCCTATCTCAGCGATGTTTGCACCTGCTTCAACGGTAATAGTACGAAGCTGGAGAAGATTTGCGAATGCGTTGGGACCGATAGTCGTCGCACCCTTATCAGTCTTGGTGGTTCCGTTGCCTGCAAAGATTATCTCTTTAGCTCTGGAGCAACCGTAGAATGCGGAGTCTGCGATAGCAAGATCCTTGTTACGGGAGCCTGCAATAGTGATCTTTCCAACGTTTTCGCAGCCTGCAAATGCATATTCACCGATGCTTGTTACGTAGCTTGGGATAGTGATCTCAACGAATACGTTACGCTCACGGAATACCTCGGGGCCGATTGCGGAAATACCGCTAGGGATCGAGAGAAGACCGCTTGCAGCGGGATAAGCCTTGGGGCAGTAAAGAATGGTATCGCCTGCGGGGTTGCAGAGCATACCCTCAACCGTGCTGTAGTAAGCGTCGTCAGCAGGGTTTACGTTGATAGTCTGAAGACCTGTGAGGTAGTTAAGAGTCGAAACGTTAAACGTCTCTTCCTCATTATAGCCCTTGACGTAAGAGGGAAGTGTGATAGACTTAACGGAAGTGCTTCCGTAGAATGCTGTTTCAGCTATGGAAACGGGAGTTGTGCCGCCCTCTTCAAAGATTATCTCTGTCAGACCTGTACAGTAACCAACTCCGTAAGTGGAAATTGTGTGTACTTCCTTAGGAATGGTAAGAGACGTGATCTTTCTTGCGTAGTAAATACCTCTGTGGCTGATAACCGAAACCGAGCTGGGCACGGTGTAAGAGCCTGCCTTAGCTCTGGGATAGAGCTCAAGGTATACTATTCCCGAGGTCGGGTCTGTGTAAAGCAGAACACCGTTATCGGATGAATAAACAACCTCATGAGTTGTTGTGGGATCTGCGTCGTATACTTCTATATTAACAAGTGCATCACAGCTGTGGAATGCATTTGCACCGATGCTCTTAATGCTATCGGGAATTTTGATCTCAAGCATGTAATCGCAGTTATAGAAGCCGTTTGAGAGAATTCCTGTAACGGGAAGTCCGTTATAGGTTGCGGGAATCGTGATAGTGGGAATGATGTTGATATCGGGGCCCTTTGTTACACTGTAGGACTCACCGTCAGCGTTGAGCTCGAAGATCATACCTGACGTGAAGTAAGGATATGCGTGATAGTTACCGACAATATTGTAGGGAACAACGGAATTACCGAGGTAGTCGGTAAGCTTTGTACCTGTTCCGTCAGCACCTGTATACCAGCCTGCGAACGTGCTCTTTACCGTGTCGGTCGTAGTGAGTACGGGAAGCTCAAAGCCGTTGGTGTAGCGAACGGGAACCTTGTCACCTGTTGTCGCACCGCTTACCTTCTCCGAGTTGATACCTACAAGCTCAATGTAGTAAGTAGCGGGAGACCAGTTGGCATAAAGCACGATAGAGCCGTTACCGTTGAATACGGTACCGTTGTACTGTGCACCGTTGCCCTGTGCTGCGCCGGGAGTGTTATACCAGCCTGCAAAGTCGAAACCGTCGTATTTGAAGGTATCGGGCAGGGACATTGTGTCACCGTTAGCAACGTATTCATATACGGAACCGCCGTTAGAACGGCTTTCATAAAGAACCTTGTATGCCGTAACCTCAATAGTGGTCCACTCAGCATTTGCAAAGTCAGCAGTTCTTACCTTAATGGTGTTAACGCCTTCCTTGGTGAGAGTTACTCTGAGGGAGTAAGTGTCCTCAAGGATAACGCTTGTTTCATCGTTTACCTTGACCTCAAATTTGAGTGCGCCTGCAACAGGTGCCCAGCTTACTACGTGGTCATGGTAGCTTACCGCGCCCATTGTGAGGTAGGATACGACTACAGCGTCACTCTCAGCGGATGCAGAGGAGGTGTTTACAGCCTGAACTGTTACGGAGTACTTGTCATCGCTCTTGAATGCAATACCGCTCTTGGTGAGATCAAACTCGTTGGTCTCGGTGGTATATGTTTTACCGTTGATCTTTACAACGTAGTTGTCTGCGCCTTCAATAGCGTCCCAAGTGAGAGTCATGTTGTGAACAGCAATGTTCTCGGGAGTTGCAAGAGCTGTCTTCGTAAAGGAAACAGAGGTTGCCGCGGGAGAGTTGTAGCCTGCTGTTACGGGTACTACGCTGATCGATATATCACCGGAGCATGACTTAACGGAGAAGCTTGTGATGCTGCCGTTGTCGACAACCTTGTGAGTGTGGTTGCCGCAAGTGATAGTTACGTAGTAGTTTGTAGCGTTTGCTACGGATTTCCATGTGAAGGTCTGTGTGGTCTCGTCGAATACGATCTCATCGATCTTATCGAGATCCTGACTGTAAGTATAGACCGCGGGTACGGAATCGGCATAATTGTTTGCCTTAGCGATAACCGTGAATACTATACCGCCCTTCTGCATAGAGCAGTTGGAGAAATCGTAAACTGTCGATTTTCCGTTGTCGAGAAGTGTGTGCTTGTGCTCGTCGTTACCGCAGTCGATAGTAATTACGTACTTCTCAGCGTTTGCAACAGAGCTGAACACAAGTGTCGAGCCTACAACCGAGAAGCTTGAAACTCTGTCAAGAGACTTGTTTCTGTACCATCTTACCGCGGGCTCAGAGGAGTTAGCCGTATCATTAGCGGTAGCAACGACCTCAACCGAGTAGTCACCTGCTGCGTATGCAGAGAAATCAATGCTCTCTGTGGTAGCACCGGTGGACTTGGTGGTTACAACGTTGCCTTCACCGTCCTTAACGGTTACCTGATAGCTGACAGCACCGGTTACGGCATTCCAGGAAACGGAATTGCCGCCTATGCTTACAGCGGGGGAGGGAAGCTTAGAGGAGCTGTTTTCCTGCCATACTGCAAAGAGTGTTGTGTCCGCTGTGATAGCGGTACCCTCTTTTGCCTCGTATGTGAGCTTTGCACCGTCCTCATACACACTGACGTACCAGCCAACGAAGCTGTAGCCCTCACGTGTGGGAACAGTGTACTCAGAGGAGAATGCAAGCTTTCCACCGACAACAGTGACACCGTCGGGCTCAGCTGCGTCGGATCCCATGTCGAGGCTTACGGTATAATCCTCAGTGCCGGGAGCAACAGCTGCCCATTTTGCGTAAACGGTGGTGCTACCGAAAACAGGAGTTGTGCCAAAGCCGAAAGCCTTGCTGTACTCGCTGTCTGCGTACCAGCCGAGGAAAACGTTGCCCTCAAATGCGGGGTCATCGGGCTTGCTTACAAGCTTTCCGTTTATAACGGTTACATCGTCAATAGTGCTTCCGCCGCATGTATCGAAGCTAACGGTGTAATAGACCTTTTTAAGGAATCTCATCTCAACGTCGTTATACGACAGAGTGAGTATGTCATCCTCCAAGGTTGCCGTAGCAGTTCCGTCCTCATCTCTCAAGAAGTCGAAAGTGATGGCTGTATCTGCTACTGTGTATTCACCCGATTTGTTAAGGTCGGGTCCGGATATGGAGAATTTGTTTCCGCTGTTAAGCGTTATTTCATATTCTCCAAGCACGGCATCATAATAATAGATACCGGTTTCGGGTCCTTCATCGTAGCTGGGCGATGTAACGTTTGGGCCGTTATTATTTTTTCCGGCACTGACGGCTACTATGATGATGGTAACGATTGCAGCTACAAGCAATACTGCTGCGGCAACAAACGCCCAGAACCATTTGCCCATCTTGGAAAGCACAGAAAGAACCGAAGCTTTTTCTTTTTCTTCCATGGTTAAAACCTCCTTTTTAATACGATTTCCGGAAGGAAAAAGTTTAAATTCAAAATTGCAGGGAACACATCAATCAGCGGCGCAATTTGCATTCCAATATGCAAGTAATGAAAATATAAATTCATTTTACACTAAAGAGTGGAAAAAATCAATAGTTTTTCTGAAATTTTTAAGTAAAAACTACGATTTTGTGAAAAAAATATTAAATTGCGTATAAATATATATGTTAAATGTGCTGATTTGCACCATTTCGGAGATTTCGCGCTGCGCTTCCGATACCGTGCCTTACGAAAAAATGAATTGCAAATTTCAAAACATGCAAAATATGAGAGTTTTTCATAGGGGTATGAAAGCATTGGCTAGCACATAGGATAAAGAACTCTCGATAGGAACTCCTGCGTTCTCGGATGCTTGGGTGCGGTGAATATTTCATCGGGGGTGCCTTCCTCGACGATATATCCGTTGTCCATAAAGATAACTCTGTCCGAAACCTCCCTCGCAAAGCCCATTTCGTGGGTCACGACCATCATCGTATATCCCGACTCTGCAAGGGATTTCATAACGTCAAGCACCTCGCCTACCATTTCGGGGTCAAGTGCCGAGGTCGGTTCGTCGAAGAGAATGACGTCGGGATTCATGGAAAGCGCTCTCGCAATGGCAATTCTTTGCTTCTGCCCACCGGAAAGCTGTGCGGGCTTGGCATTTACGTATGCGCTCATACCAACCTTTTCGATAAACTCTCGTGCAATTTTTTCCGCCTCACCGCGGCTGCGCCCGAGCACTATCGTCTGAGGCTTTACGCAGTTGTCAAGAGCCGTCATATTGTTGAAAAGATTGAACTGCTGGAACACCATTTCTACCTTTGCGCGGTAGTCGGTGAGCTTCAGCTCCTTGCTTTCAATATCCTTACCCTCGAAGAATATTTTTCCGCCCGTAGGCACCTCCAGAAGATTAACGCACCTGAGCATCGTGCTTTTTCCCGAGCCTGATGAGCCTATTACCGAAATAACCTCGCCGCGATGCACCGAAAGATTTATGTCCTTCAGAACGTCATGCTCACCGAAGCTTTTTTTGAGGTGCGAAAGCTCTATTACAACGTTATCAGTCATAGGTACGTACCTCCTCCTTGATGTGTATTTCCGCGTTGGGATCGGATTGCGAGCCGCAGATAGTGTATGAGTCGCGTCCGGCAAGCTTCTTTTCCACAAGGCGTAAAAGTCTTGTTATAGTGAACGTCATAACGAAATACATAACGCAGACTATAAGATAGGTCTCGAATATCTGCAAGGTCATCGACTGTATCTTTCCCGCCATGTAGTACAGCTCCATAACGCCGATAACGTTAAGCACGGAGGTGTCTTTGATGTTTATTACGAATTCGTTTGAAACCGAGGGGAGTATGTTTCTCAGCACCTGAGGAATGATAACGTGCACCATTGCCTGCCAGTGAGTCATACCCACCGAATAAGCTCCCTCAAACTGCCCCTTGTCAACAGAGATTATACCGCCTCGCACTATCTCCGTCATGTAGGCACCCGTGTTGATTGAAACGATGAATATTCCAGCGGGAATAAGTGGCAGTGTGTTGCCGCCCATCATAAAGGCGTAGCCCCAATAAATTACCATAGCCTGTACCATCATAGGTGTTCCGCGGAATATCTCTACGTAAACCGATATGAGTGCATTTACTATCCGCTGTACCCACGCGAGTACGTTGCTTTTGGATAGGGGGATCGTCCTTACAATACCTGCGAGAAGTCCTATTAAAAGACCTATCAGAGTACCTGTCAGGGCGATAAGCATGGTTTGACCGAGACCGTCCAACAAATACGGCCAATATTTGTTGAGTATCTCGCCAACCTTAGTGAAAAACTCCATAAATTAACCTTTCTTTTTGCTTATAAAAAATGTTTAGCGAGGCTGACCCGTAAGTCAGCCCCGACTTTTAATTTACTTCTTATAAATAATAACGAGATTGGAATTGTAGTAGCAGTCCGTGAAATCGACCTCTGCTTCTCTGTCCGCTGTGGGGCTCATGCCGGCGATGATACCCGTATACGTACCTGCGTTGAGACCGGATATAAGACCCTCCCATTCAACGGCATATATCTCAAGCGCCATACCGAGCTCGGCTGCTATGTACTTTGCGATCTGCACGTCGTATCCGTTAGCATAGAAATTAGAGCCTGAAATTTTTACAGCACCGTTTGCATCGGTGGTCTGCGACCAGTTAAAGGGCTTGTATGCACACTCCATAGCTATTTTGAGAGTGCCGTTTGACGTATCGGTTTTGCTTGATTTCAGCACGGGTGCATCGGAAATAGCGGTATCGGGATTTGCACTCATTGCAACTATCTGCTCCATAAGAGCTGTGCGTGTGCCCTCGCTTATAGTAGCGATTATCTCGTTTACCGTAGCAACGTAGCTGCTGCCCGTCTGGAATGCAACGGCGATACCCGTGTCAGCATCCGTAGCGGTGAAGCCGTTGTCGTTATTACGGAAAGGAACGTATGCCAGGCCGCTATTCTGCGCTATCACGGAATAAGCTGTGGGCTCTTCCGCAACGTAACCGTCTATTGCACCGGAATTAAGAGCAATGAGCAGCTTGTCAAAGTCGGGGTATTCCATTACGGTAACACCCGCTGTCTGCTCTTCAAGTGCGGTAAGGTGGAAGGTACCTGTCTGAGCGGCGATAGTCGCGCCCGAAAGGTCTGCAAGATTATTCACTCCCGAAAGATCGAATTTTTCTCTTTGGTTGCAGGAAGTCAGTGCTGCCGTGAAGAGCACGGCGGCGAGGATAAGTGCGATAATTCTTTTCATTGCTTGTGTCTCCTTAAGACTGTTGTATTTAAAACAAAAACGGTCGAAGCAAGTGCTTCGACCGTATAAATGCAAAAAGCATATATGCTCAATCGAATATAGCACTCCACAAGGAACCCTGTGACAGTCACCGTAATATTTTCACGGTGCCCAACAAAGTGCCGCTTAAATGACACTCCGTTTCGGCGGAAATACCTTTCAGCGCACGGTTTAGCGGTGTTTAAGCACCTTCCGAGCCTTACTAATCAGTTCCGCGCCTCTAATTCTTTGATTCGACTATTTAGTTTTATGCATGTATTATAGCACCCGTATATGGCATTGTCAAGTCTTTTTTCAAAAAAATGAAAAATTTTCGGGCTCCGAGCATCAGAAGAAACTCTTTTCCTCCATAAGCTCGGGATGCGCTTTGATGTATTTGGACCATTTGATGTAACCGTAGGTGGTGTTGGTCAGATAGCCGAACTTCAGAATAAGGAGAACGTACTGACCTGCGAGGATATTTATAACCGCTTCAAGCACGGAGCAGATATACCATGCGATCCATTGCTCGCGGAAGCGGAACAGGATAGCAAGACCGTTGACTATACCGACAGCGGATGCACATGCATCGATGTAAACAACGATGTTTGCAAGTACTTCGTTTCCGCCGAAGAGATCGGATACTATGTCAAGTCCGGAAAGGAAGTAGCCTACAACCACTGTCCATACAGCGATACCTACAATGATAAGCACCTCTTGCCAGCCCTTGAGAGTACGTACCTTGGTAAGCTCCTCTTCCTCGTTGTCCGTATTCTTTCTTCTGTTCCAGTTGATAAAGCTTATAATATCAATAGGAAGCCAGAAGAACAGCGTTGTAGCCATTGTTGCGAAGCGGTAGGAGAGAACTATGCACGTAACGATCTCGGTGATCTCAACGAATACCGAAACGATGAAGTTCCACTTTGACTGCTTCGATATAAGAAGCTCGCAAAGAATATTAAGGAAGGTATCGAGCAGGTAGAGCAGCATGATTATAATTCCGCTGACACCGCCCACAGAATCCTCGGGGAAGATTATCGAGAAAACGGTAGCGAGCACCATGATTCCGAGGAACCAGGTTTTTTCATAAGTGGTAAAGTGCTGTCCGAAAAATGCCATAACGGCAAGGCTGACAGCGAGAATAGCGAGAGAAACCGCAGCCGTAAAGGTTCCGTTCTGCTCATCGGCATAAAGATCCTTTACCGCGGAGGCGATCATAGCATCGTCCGCCTCTTTAGTGAAGCCGACGAAACGCTCACCGCCTACCTCGCGGTAAACGTAGTAGGGGAACACGGTGTTATCACCGAGAGCCTCCCACTCTTCGTATGTATAAGAAACTGTAAAGGAATAGTCGGGCTCGCCGCTATCCTCCGTTGCAAAATATCCGTACTCAACAGGACAGATGCTGTACTCCTCTTCATTATATTCTTCTTCCTCGGGAGTTGTTAATCTCTCGAATA
This sequence comes from uncultured Ruminococcus sp., assembly GCA_964617165.1. Taxonomy (GTDB): domain Bacteria; phylum Bacillota; class Clostridia; order Oscillospirales; family CAG-272; genus UBA1740. The sequence goes on along the minus strand of CAZTWE010000025.1, from coordinate 14,323 downwards.
CAAAGTCCTCCGTCAGCTCAAAATCGCCGACAGGGGAGAAGATACCGACGGTTCCGATAACCGCCGTAACGATGGATGCGATAAGTGTAAGAATGAGTGAAACGAAACAGATCTTTTTAAAGTACTGATTGAATTTTTGCAGCTTTTCATCCGCCGCGCTTACCGTTTCACCGCCTGCATTCTCTGCAATGCTCTTTTTTTCAACCTCGTTGAAGTTAGTGCTTGACATTTCCTAAAGTCTCCTTTTATTATAAAATTTTTTGGAATGAAGTTCAGTATATCACGATTGCTACTTTATGTCAAGGAAAATTATGACAAATTTCGATTTCGATTTATCGGCTCATCCGTCGGTATTTAAGCCGTTTCCGTTGTCTTACGGTCATTTTTGCTTGCACCAGAACGTGCGCCCCTGCGGTTATGCCTTTCTTGAACGTGTACAGGTAAAATAAAATATTTGCCTTGTTTTAGCAAGCTTCTTCAATGCGGCGAGCGCAAGCTCCAGATGCTTGTCGTCGAATGCCGCAAACGGATCGTCGAGAATTATCGGGGGCATGCTGTCCTCGTAAAGTGCATCTATGAGCGATAAGCGCATAGCGAGCGCGTGAAGATCGCGCGTGCCCCTGCTGTAGAAATCCTCACTTCTGGATTTTCCGAGATCCGTCTTGGTTATCACGAACGAGGTATCTATAGTAAAGTCTCCGCAATCTTCGTTTATAAGAGTCATGTATTTTTCAAATCCTTGCCGTGCCTTGTCAAGATACCTCGCCGTCAATAGATCCTTGGCATTTGTCAGAATGGACTTGGTCTTATTGATAACGGCAAGGTTATCCGTATACCTTTGTACCTTTTCATAAAGCTCGCGCAGCCGCTCCTCGTATTCGTCGATCCTCTCAAGCTCCTCACCAAGTGAGGCGTATTCGGATGAAAGGCGTATGCGTTCGCCCTCAGCGGCTATGATGCTTTCCTCAACGTCGGCAAGCTCATACCCAAGCTCAGCTCCCGAGGGTGCTTCGCCCCTCGGCAAAGCATTGATATCGGGATCTATTCCATTTTGCGTTGCAAACTGCCGTGCTTTGCTTCTTCTGTCGGCAAGCGAGCGTGAAATAACCAGGTATTCCGTGTGGCAGCGTTCGATCTCGGCGAGCGGATCTGCAGCATCCGTGTCAAATAAAGAAAGGAAATTCTCCTGCTCTGAGGTAAGTGCCTGCAATCTGTGCTTACGCGCCTCGCTATCGGACAGAGTTTTTTGCCTGATAGCGTGTAAAACGGTGTACTTGCTGTAGGAGTCAAGCATTGCTTCGGCTAGCTCCTTTGGCGAGATGTCAGGGGCTTCGTTGTATTTTTTGGCAATCTCGGTGATAGCTTCACCGGCACGTGATATTTTTTGCTCCAGATCGCGTACAGTGTACTTGATCTCGTCGTAGCGGAGGCGTGCCATGTGATACGTATATGCTTCCTCCTTTATTTTCTCAAGACAGGCGAGAACGTACGAGTCATCGGCAAAGTTGCCAAGACATGAGTGAATAAAGCTCATGACCTTCTTGTCGAATTTCTCTTTAGCCTTTGCCGTTAAAACACAATATATGCCAATAATAGTTGTCAAAAATCCCATAATTGCCACAACGATAAGGTAAGGATTAACAAAGATAGCAAGCACTGTTCCGAGTATTGCGATAAGCACCCCAACTGCAAGCAGAGTCGCACAGGTGAGAGGTCCCGGTGCTTTTCGCACCTTGCCTATCCGTGCTATCATATCCTCAGCTTCGCCCATTTTTGGTACTGAGGCAAGGGGAGATGTCGGTTTATCGGGAAGCTCTGCAAGCCGTGCCTCGCACGCCCTCACAGTATCGGCTGCCGCCCTTATCTGTGCCATATCCTCGCTTTCGGGCGCACGTTTTTCAAAGTATCGGCGGTCTCCGACATCAGAGGTATCTCCGAGTCTTGCAAGCTCATCCTTTATCCGCGCTATTTCATCCCTTACCGCTTTTGCATGCGCAAGCTCCTCGCTTGTCGGCATTTTCTTTTCAAAAAAGGCTGCAAGCTCTTTTTCTCTTTGCTCGTCCTCGCGCATAGAAGCGCACATCTCGCGATAGCGTATTTCGAGATTGGCGCGTTTCTGCATACCCGAGACCTCAGCCTGCCTTCGAAGCAGCTCCGCTTTCTTCGCCTTTAATCCGCCAAGCTTCTTTTCAACCTCTGTAAGCTCCTTTTCGTAAGAATCCGAGCTTTCCTTTTTTTCACGCAGTACCTTTATCTTATCTTCAAGCGCGCTGATTTCGGTGTTCGTATCCTTTATCTCGCCCGAACCGCCGCGCTTCTGATAGAATTTTCTGCGCTCCTCAAGTAGCTTTATCGCTATATCGAAGCCGCCTATATCTCCGTCTGCAAAGGTTATGTTTGAGAGCTTTGCCGCTATGGTGGGATTAGTGTTCTTTCCCGAGAGATTTCTCTCCGAGAGGAATACCGTGCGCTCAAATCCGTCCTCATCAATGCCGAAGATATCCTCTCCAAGCCTTTCTGAAAAATCGTTTGAGGGCAGCCCCGTGTCAAGATCTATCAGCGAAAAAGTGTCATCCGAGGCTTTTTTGCCGAAGCTTCGTTCAATTCTGTAGCTTCGCCCACGGTGCTTTATGGAGAGCCAGCCTCCAAATGCACCGCCGCCCCACGGCTCGTACCTTTTTCTCGGATTTTCTTCAAGCTTTGTGCTTCGTGTGTCGTCAAGCCCGTAAAGCATAGCCCGTATAAACGCCGCAAGAGTCGTCTTTCCGTAGCCGTTATCCTCAACTATAGAATTAAGTCCTCCCGAGAAGCTTTTCTTCATCTGTGAGAGCTTGCCGAAATTTTCTATATATAGCTCCTTTATCTCCATCGCTGTCTCCTATTCGTCAAATGCTTCGCCCGAAAGTGCGGAAAGTCCGCAGTGAATAATTTTCTCCCGTTCCTCATCCGAGAGCGTTTCGTCTGAAAGGCAAAGCCGTATGAATTCTCCGCGCAGGGATTTGTCATATCTGTAATCCTCGGCACGTGTCAAAAGCTTGCTTTTGTCTTTTATTTCAAAATAATAAAATTCCGATGCGAATTTTTCGGTAAGATAGTCTTTATCGCACCGCAGCTCCAATTCGCGGCTTCCCGTAAGATTTATTCGTATAAGATTTTCCGAGCTTATACCCCGTACCGCGTCGGATATACGCGCTTCAACATCGTGCGTTCTGAGGGCACCGCTTATATCTGTGTCTATAGCGATGAGCTTTCTTTTTGCAAACGGGATAAATTTGGGAGCTATCGGCTCCGATGCCGTATCTATGAGCAAATATCCCATGTCTCCAAGCTCGTCAAAGCCTCGCCCCTCGGGTGCACCCGAATAAGCGGCAACGGTGCGTTCGTCAAGCTTGTACTGAGAGTGCGTGTGATAATGTCCGAGCGCAATATAATCAAGTCCTCTGCCGATAGCTTCTCTGAGCCCTATGACGCCGCCCTCGATACTTTTGTCGCGTACCTCTCCGTGCAGAACGGCTATATTTTTTTCAAGCTTATCGAGCGAAAGCTCGGAGAACATCCCTGCCCCCGTCTCGCTTCTTCCGACAAATGTCACGCCCCCGTGCTTGAAATAAGTCCATTCCTTGCCGAAAATATGAAGATTAGGCAGTGCAATCACGTTTTCGGACAGAGCACCGCGTTCATGATTTCCGGGAAGATAGAAAAAGTCTATATCCCGAGCACCCTCTATTACGGAAAGCACAGAGTCGAGCTCTTTTTTCGTAATACGGTCACTGTCGAAAAGATCTCCGGCAATGATTATGCCGCATGCTCCGATGCGATGCGCCTCCTCTGTAAGTCTCAGAAGGTTGCTCATAAGCTCCTTTTTTCTCCCCCGAACCTTCGATGAGGGGAGTCGAGCCGTCAGAGCGGATGCAAGATGTATGTCTGATGTATGTATAAGCTTCATTTTTTCTCATCCTTTCTGTATTCCGTGGGAGTAATGCCGTATTTCGATGAAAAGACCTTTGAAAAATAAGATTGATCGGAAAATCCGCAATTCAGCGCGATCTCGCTTACCGTAAGGCTGTTGTTTTCAAGCATTTTTTTAGCACGCTCCAGCCTCATATTGTTGAGGTAGGCGTTCACTGTGATCAGGTAGTCTTTCTTGAACTGTGAGAGAACCGTCGATTTTGAATATCCCACGGCATCGCAGATATCCTTTACCGTTATATGCTCGGTGTAGTTTTCGCAAATATACTGCATGGTGAGCTCGGATATGGTGGGCTTAGCTCCCGTTACAGCATTTGACAGCGTAAGAAATCTTGCACATATCGTCATAATGCTCACGTAAGCATTTACCATGTCAGCCTTTACGGACGGTATTTCAGCACAGATAGCTCTCGCCTCAAAATCCCGTTTTCCGAGCTTTGCCAGTGCAAGTATCATTTTGTCCGTACCCTCACCGTGCGGTCTGACCTGACCCATCATAAGGAAACCTGTAAGCGCACCGAAATTGTACAAAGGGCTTATCGCCTCTATAAGCCCATGGTGGCATCGGTATATCGTGGTCTCACCCGTCTCAAGAACTCTCGTGCAGGCATCCTTGTCGCATTTGAGGCATCGGGCAAGCTCACTCTCGCTAAGGCTGTGAATATAAGCGCAAAATCCATGCTTATTCTCAGGGTAAGCCGCTATTTCTTCAAAATTAGTATTGTGCAGTGATATCCGAAAGCCCGATATTGCGTGCAGATCGCGTAAAACCGAAATGATCTTGTCCTTGTTCATAGTAACCCCCGGTTTGAAAATAATTTGTAATTTATTCGAGAAAAAATACTATTTTACAAATCATTATACTATTTTCTATTGTAATTGTCAATAGAATGAACTAAAATATATGTAGGAATTTGAGACATTTTACAATAACGGTGACTTTGGGGAGAGTGATGTATCATGGAGTATTACATAGGTGTTGATCTGGGCGGAACAAATATAAAGGTCGGGCTTGTCGATGCTTCATCACGCAGTATCGCAGCATCGGCATCAATTCCGACGAATGCGCCGAGGACCCCTGAGGCTATCGGAGCCGATATCGTTGGCCTTTGTCATGAGGTCTCGCGCCTTGGCGGTATTGCCTTGGATGACGTGGGGTGGATAGGAGTCGCAACTCCCGGAATTGTAAAAAACGGAACCATTCTCCGTGCGGAAAATCTCGGCTGGTACAATATTCCGTTCGCCATGCTGATAGAGAGAATGACGGGGCAAAAGGTATATTTGGCGAATGATGCCAATGCCGCGGCTTATGCGGAGGCTCTTTGGGGAGTGGGATGCGGAAGCTCAACTCTCGTGGCACTCACGCTCGGTACGGGCGTTGGCGGCGGTATCGTGATAAACGGCAGGATATGGGACGGATTTAACGGCTTTGCAGCCGAAATAGGTCACATGATCATAGATGCGGGCGGCAGGGAATGTGCCTGCGGCAAGCGTGGCTGCCTTGAGGCTTACTGCTCCGCAACCGCCTTGATAAGAGAGAGCCGCCGTATGATGAGCCTGTATCGGGACAGTAGGATGTGGGAGCTTGTCGGAGGCGATATCTCACGCCTTGACGGCAGAGTTCCGTTTGATGCCGCGAGAGAGGGCGATTATGCGGCAAATTCGGTGGTGAATTCGTTTATAGAGAGCCTTGCATGCGGTGTTTCGAATATCATTAACATTTTTCAGCCCTCAGTCGTATGTATAGGAGGGGGAATATCAGGGCAGGGAGATGCTCTTATCGTACCCCTTTGCGATAGGGTGAGGCGTCTTTCCTTCGGTCATGCGAACGGAAGAACAGAGGTTGTAGCAGCAAAGTTTAAAAATGACGCGGGCATTATAGGAGCAGCGCTTCTCGGCTTGCAGAATGATGACGGGGAAAATATGAGTATTACAGAAGCAATAAGTGCAAAATTCCTTATAGAGGGTGAGATAATATCCTCGGTGCCTTACGGCAACGGCCATATCAACGATACGTATCTTATAACCTCCAGAGTAAACGGCGGAGAGAAAAAGTACGTTTTGCAAAAGATAAACAAAAACGTTTTCAAGTATCCCGAAACTCTTATGGATAACTTTGCCAAGGTAACGGATTATTTAGCTAAAGAGATAGCCGCGGCAGGCGGTGACCCCGAGCGCGAAGCACTACAGCTTGTCAGGGCGCAGGACGGTAAGAATTACTACTGCTCGGCAGATGGGGACTATTGGAGAATGCTTATCTATATCAGCGACAGCATGTGTTACGATAGAGTAGAGAAGCCGGAGCAGTTTTACGAAAGCGCGGTTGCATTCGGTAATTTCCAATACGTGCTGAGAAATTATCCTGCCGATAATCTTGCTGAAACTATAGTTAATTTCCATAACACTCCCGATCGCTACAGACAGCTTATGGAGGCGGTTGCGGCTGATAAATTCGGCCGTCTGTCAGAGACGGTGGCTGAGGTTGAATTTGTGCGTGAGCGCGAGGAATTTTGCAAAACGTTTGAGCGCGAGCATGCTGCGGGTCGCCTACCGCTGCGCGTAACACACAACGATACCAAGCTCAATAACATACTATTTGATAAAAACACCGGAAAACCGATATGCATTGTAGACCTTGATACTATAATGCCGGGATATTCGGTAAACGATTTCGGTGACTCTATTCGCTTTGGAGCAACAACAGCTCTTGAGGATGAAGCGGATCTTTCAAAGGTGAACTTTGATATAGGACTCTATGAGCTTTACGTCAAGGGCTTCATTGAGGGAGCTAAGGGCGGTCTTACCGAGGGCGAGCTTAACATGCTGCCCGTTGCAGCTATCATGATGACGCTTGAATGCGGAATGCGTTTCCTTACAGACTATCTTTCGGGAGATACGTATTTTAAAACGTCAAGGCGCGGTCATAACCTTGACAGAGCGAGAAATCAATTCAAGCTCGTTCGCGATATGGAGCAGCAATTTGACAAAATGAATGCGATAATCAAAAAATATATTTAATGAGGTAAAGAAAATGGTAAAAATCTACTATTCGAAAACAAAAGAAGAAGCGGGCGTTAAGGCGGCAAAGAGCTTTGCAGCTGTAATCAATAACAAGCCCGATGCGGTGCTCGGACTTGCAACGGGTTCATCACCCATTCCCACGTATGAGGCACTTGTAGAAATGTACAAGGCGGGTGAGGTTTCCTTCAAGAACACCAAGAGCGTTAACCTTGACGAGTACGTTGGACTTGAAGCTTCTCACGATCAGTCGTACGCATATTTCATGAATGAAAACCTCTTCTCCAAGGTCGATATTGATATGGCGAATACCAATCTCCCCTGCGGAACTGCAAAGGACCCCGAAAGTGAGTGCAAGAGATACACGGAGCTTGTAGCTTCCTTCGGAGGTCAGGATCTGCAGATACTTGGTATAGGACTCAACGGTCACATAGGCTTCAACGAGCCATCTGACGTTTTCCCGAAAACTACCGCTGTAGTTGACCTTACTCAGTCAACCATAAAAGCCAATTCAAGATTTTTCGCAAGCGAGGCTGATGTTCCCACTCAGGCATATTCCATGGGTATCGGTCAGATACTTGCCGCAAAGAAAATAATCCTTCTTGCAAACGGCTCCGCAAAGGCTGAAATTCTTGAAAAGTCTCTCTTTGGTGACGTAACACCGAGAACTCCCGCATCCATTCTCCAGTTTGCCTCCGACGTTGAGGTTTATGCTGACGAGGAAGCACTATCGGTTATCCTTGCAAAGCATAAGGAAAGCGTTATTTTCTGAACGTTGTAATAAATAATGAAAGAAAACAGTAGGTTTTCAGCCTTAGTTTCTTTCGGATGAACAAAATCGGCAGAGGTGCTTAATCCGTATACCTCTGCCGATTTTATTTGCCGCTTTCGTTGTAATGCTAATATCTTTATACCAGCGTAGCTTTTTTTATTCTTACCGCAATCTTGGGTCTGTCACCCGCCGCGGTGGGAACCGAAGCGATCTCATCAACGATATCCATGCCCGAAACAACCTTTCCGAATGCGGCATACTCACCGTCAAGATGCGGTGCATCCGCATGCATGATAAAGAACTGGCTGGATGCCGAATCGGGCATAAAGGATCTTGCCATGGAAATAACTCCACGCTCGTGCTTCAGAGTATTTTGTCTGAATCCGTTGCTTCTGAACTCGCCCTTGATCTTCTTTTCGGAGCCTCCGAAGCCTGTACCCTGGGGGTCGCCGCCCTGGATCATAAATCCGGGGATTATTCTGTGAAACGTGAGCCCGTCGTAAAATCCCGATTTTACAAGCTCCTCAAAATTCTTAACGGTTTGCGGTGCGAATTCGGGATAGAGCTCAAGCTCTATTTTTCCGCCGCCTTCCATTTCGATAACAACCATTTTTGTTTCTCCTTTGGTTTATTTTTTTATTATTTGGACATACAATATAAAAAAGGGGTATTGGGATGAATAGAGAAAAAATAAGTTTTTTTGCTAATATAGCCGTGCTTGCTATTGCATCCTTGGTGATATGCTACGTCGGAGTCAAATATATAGTACCGGTCGTTTTGCCGTTCGTCATTGCTTGGGGAATAGCATTCATTACAAGACGCCCCGCCGCCTTTCTGTCACGAAAAACGGGTGTCGGTGTAAAATTCTACCGCCCCGCCTTAGCACTTATATTCATGCTGCTTTTAATAGGGGGAGCGAGTCTTGCAATGGTTGCGCTGCTTGGCGAGGCGTGGCAGTTTTTCGGCACGCTTGCAGAGGACGGCAGACTTGCATCCGTGATAGAGAATATCACAAATTCATTTTTCGGCATATTCGGAGAGCTTGGTATCGGCAGTGAGCTAGGAGGTAAAATATTCGATGCACTGTCGGGTATATTTGCAGACGTGCTCGGAAAAATAGCATCTCTGCTGACCGCGGTAATATCGTCTGTTCCCAAAATACTGTTTTTCATGCTTATTACGGCAATATCTACCATTTATTTTGCTCTCGATCTCGAAAAAATAAATTCGTACGTGCATAGCATCTTGCCGAAAAAGGTCGATGCCGCACTGGTCGGATTTAAGGAACGCTCTCTTTGCGTTTTGCTGAAATATCTGCGTTCGTATTTTCTTATAATGCTGCTGACGTTTGCTATTATGCTCCTCGGGCTAACGGTGCTCCGTGTGGATTATGCGCTTCTTCTGTCGTTCGTAATAGCACTGCTCGATATCTTGCCCGCTATAGGAGTTGGAGTTATATTGATACCGTTCGGTGTGTTCATGCTCGTCACGGGAAATACCTACGTCGGCATAGGGTTGCTGATACTTACAGCGGTAAGCACCGTTGTAAGACAAATAGCGGAGCCTAAGATACTCGGTAAAAACCTGGGTATACATCCGCTTCTGACACTTATCCTTATGTACGTTGGTTATACCCTTTTCGGTATAGTGGGGCTTGTGCTTTTGCCCCTGCTCGGTGTTCTATTCACAAAAAAGGATACCGCCGAGATCAAAAAGGGCTGATGCGTCGGGGTCAAGAGAAATTGCACGGTAGCCGTGCTTTTTTAGAAAAGCGGATATTTTCTCATGCTCGGAAAGAGCATCAAAATTTCCAATAAAGAGGATTTTATCATCAAAAGCTCCCGCAGCCCCTCCGATAAAACCGTTTCTGTAAGGAGGGAGCTTGATAGCCTCGTCCTGAGAAACAGTCAAAACCTCGATTCCGCAGTCCGACATAAGCCGAGCCATCCCGAAATCTGCCGTTACAGCTGCTCTCTGCCCCACAGGGAGAACAGTGCAGGCAGGGTAGCCTTGATTAGTATGAACCACCGTCAGATCGGAAATCTCAGCGTAGCGTAATATATCGGGGCATACGGTGTCCGTTTTTGCAAAAAGATATTTTCCGATAACCAGTGCGTTGAATATCGCATCGTAGGGATACGGGCACCTTTGCCTCTCATCGCTGAGAATAATGTTATGAGAGGGAAGTGCCGCGCGTATTTCGCCGGCAAGAGAGCCGTTTATAGAAAAATATTCTTTTGAAGCTATAAGCGTATTTTTGTGGTGAAACAGGATAATATCCGTGTGTGAGGCAACGGCTGAGGAAAGCCCGGGAACGGGCGAAAGCTTTATCGCAGGATATCCAAGCTCGCATAAATGCTCAAGGCATTCCTCGGAGATCCTTTGGTCTGTAATACAAGTTTTCATTTTCGTATACTGTAAATAAAAAGACTTTCGCAAATGCCAGCGAAAGTCTTTTTATAATTAAGCGCGCTCAACCTTACCGGAACGAAGGCAACGGGAGCAAACGCTAACGGTCTGATTTGTTCCGTTTACAACAGCCTTAACCTTACGGATATTGGGCTTCCATGTTCTGTTTGTTTTACGGTTAGAGTGAGAAACGTTGTGACCGAAGGTAACGCCCTTACCGCAGATACTGCACTTTGCCATTTTGACACCTCCTGAAAATATGCCGTTTATCATAAATTTTTATTTAATCATAAATCAACGTTCCCTATTATAGCATATACTTTTCAAAAATGCAAGAGTTTTTTTGATTTTTTTCTGACTTTTTTTAAAAACTTTTTCGAAGCAGCAATATTGTAACCTTATCGTGTTTGCTACATTTAATAATAGAGAAGGTGTTTTATTTTGTCGGAGTGTACATTCTTGAGCTTATAATATAATTTTTCAGCAGCGAAAGTATAAAATAATAGAGAAGCGGTACCAGTATATCGAAAATGTATGATATTACCGTGTATATAAGCTCGGTGGGGTTGAACGTAAATCCGTAATCGGAAATAAAGGCTACGGTATCGATTATCTCTCCTGCGGTAAAGTAAACGAAAGAGAAAAGAGATACGGTGAGAAACGCGAGTGAGGTGGGGTTTGACGTATCGAGCACCGTAGGCTCGGTCATGATATGCGAGAACTCCCTGCCTGTGCCGCGTTTTTTGATAATAAATCTCATCGCGGTGAATATCAGCACTGTTACAGCGTATGATATAATTGCTTCACCGAGCGCAAGAAGCGCACCGTAGGAAAGCGATTCCACGCTGTCGAAGCCCTCGGTTATTATCATTAAATAAAAATAAGGAACAAAATATACCGTTCGAACGAGTGCTAGCGGTATTGCGTTAAGGCAAGCCTTGCCCGAGCCGATAAAAGCAGAGCTGATAAGCGTGATAAGTGCGGCAATGATCGGCAAGAGCAGATATATTCCTTTCTGCAAAAACTGCCATGCGTAGTAAAGCGCATCGACGGAATATATGTAATTTGAAAGATAGTAAAGCACGAAAGAGGCGAAATATCCTATTCCGAGATAAATAGACGAGCGCAGGAAAAGCCTGTAACCGTTAAATTTCATAAAAATCTCCGTTTTGTGAGTTTTCCAATATATTTTAGCACAAAATCGCTGATATTTCAATACGTTAAAAGTAAATAAATACACGTAAATATACGATAAATATACATTGAGAGGGCAGATATGGACTTTTTGCATCCGACCAACGAAAAAAGAAAAGAGATAAGAGCTTATTTTGATGAAAACTTCCCCTCGGTCTCGCGCATGCGACTGGGCAGGAGTATACTCGGTGAGGATATAGATATGTACAGGCTGGGGCATGGCAGAAAAAACGTGCTTTACGTAGGAGCGCATCACGGCTCGGAGCATATAACGGCATCGCTGCTTTATTATTTTCTCGACTTTATGCGCGGCAGCGGACAGCAGATATCTTCCTTTGATAAGGAGCTGTATTTCAACAGCTTCACAATTTTTGTGATACCGATGCTTAATCCTGATGGCTGCGAGCTGTCGATGTGCGGAGCATACGAAAATCCTCTATCCGCACGTCAGGCGAGAATGGCACAGACGTCAGAGGAGGATGTATTTTTGCATTGGCAGGCGAATTCGCGCGGAGTCGATCTCAATCACAACTACAGCACAGGCTTTGCGGAATATAAAAGAATTGAGAATGAACGCGGCATCAGACCGGGCAGAAGCCTGTATTCGGGCGAGTACCCCGAAAGTGAGCCGGAAAGCCGTGCTTTGGCATCGCTTGCCCGTTCGGTCGATTTCTCTCTTGTCGTGAGCCTGCATTCGCAGGGTGAGGTCATATATTCGTTTCCCGAGAATACCGCATCCGCACCGCTTTCGGCGGCGGAACGCATTTTGGGATATAGAAGAGAGCCCCCGTGCGACACCGCATGCTACGGTGGATTTTGCGATTATACCGCAGGTGAGCTTGGAATTCCATCACTGACCTTAGAGGTAGGGCACGGGGAAAATCCGCTTCCCGATACCGAGTACCATAAAATAAAGGAGCGCATGGCACTGACATTGGTAACATTTCCGACTGTACTGTAGGCGGAAAAGGGGTACCGAATGTGAACAATTTGTAAATTATTAAAAAAATCTCAACTTTCCCTTGCATACGCACGCGCGTTGTGATAATATATTAAGGCTGTGCGACAGACGTACAGTAGAATATAACACACACAGCGGGTGGGTATGCTGCCGGTGCTTGTAAGTCGAGTCGCGGCATTGTGCCGCTGTGGAGGAAAAACCAAGGAGGAACATAAAATGTTCGAAATTACCATCAAGCAGTTGCTTGAAGCAGGCGTTCACTTCGGTCACCCTACAAAGAAGTGGAACCCCAAGATGTCCGAGTACATCTTCACTCAGAGAAACGGTATTCATATCGTTGATCTTCAGAAGTCCCTCAAGAAGTTTGAGGAGGCTTACAACTACGTATCTGCTCTTGCTCAGGAGGGCGGCACAGTTCTGTTCGTCGGAACAAAGAAGCAGGCAGCTGATACAATGAAGGAAGAAGCTGAGAGATGCGGCCTTTACTATGTAAACGCTCGTTGGCCCGGCGGTATGCTTACTAACTTCAACACTATCCGTAAGTCCATCAAGAGACTCAAGGATCTTGAGAAGATGCAGGCTGACGGTACCTTTGATCTTCTTCCCAAGAAGGAAGTTGCTAAGAAGATCAAGGAGATGGAGGATCTTGAGAAGTCCTACGGTGGAATTAAGGAAATGGAAACTCTTCCCTCCGCAGTATTCATCGTTGATACACGCAAGGAGAGAAATGCGGTTCTTGAGGCTAAGAAGCTTGGCATTCCCGTAATCGCTATCGTTGATACAAACTGCGATCCCGATGATGCTGATTACATCATCCCCGGTAATGATGACGCTATCCGCGCTATCAAGCTTATCGGATCCGCTCTTGCAGATGCTGTTATCGAGGCTCGCGGCGGCGTTCAGGAAACTCTTCCCGAGGAGACTGATGCTGAGGCTGAGGTTGCAGACGTTGCAGAGGATGCAGAGTAATTTTCTCTGCGCATAAAAATAATAAAGGAGAAAGAAAAATGGCATTTACAAATAGTGATGTAGCTCGCCTCAGAAAGCAGACAGGCTGCGGTATTCTTGATTGCAGAAACGCACTTGCTGATTCTGACGGTGATTTCGAGGCAGCTGTAAAGATCCTTCGTGAGAAGGGTATGGCTGCTGTTGATAAGAAGGCTGACAGAATAGCCGCTGAGGGTATCGTTGATATCATGACTATCGGCAAGACCACTGCTATGGTAGAGGTTAACTCCGAGACAGACTTTGTTGCAAAGAACGAAGTTTTCCAGCAGTTCGTTAAGGATATTCTTAAAACAATAATCGCGAACAAGCCTGCTGACGTTGAGGCTCTTATGACCTGCAACATCGAGGGTGAGGACGAGGGTACCGTTACCGATGCTCTTGCTTCCAAGACAGGTACTATAGGTGAGAAGCTTTCCATCCGCAGATTTGTTATCGTAGAGGGTGAGGTTGCTACCTATATCCACAACAAGGGTGAGACCGGTGTTATCGTAAGCTTTGAGACCGACGTTGCGGACAAGGATGAGTTCGCAGTATGCGGTAAGAACGTAGCTCTTCAGGTTGCAGCTATGCCTGTTAAGTATCTTGACAGAGAGAGCGTTCCCGCTTCCGTTCTTGAAGAGGAGAAGGCTATTCTCATCGCACAGATGAAGAACGATCCTAAGATGGCTAACAAGCCCGAGGCAGTTCTCGGTAAGATCGTAGAGGGTAAGCTTGGCAAGTTCTATGAGAACAACTGCCTTCTTGATCAGCTCTTCGTTAAGGATGACTCCATGACGGTCGCTAAGTACGTTGCTTCCGTTGCTCGCGAGCTTGGCGGTAACATTAAGGTTACAGGCTACGTTCGTTACGACAAGGGCGAGGGTATCCAGAAGAGAGAAGAGAATTACGGCGAAGAGATTGCAAAGCTCATCGGTGGCTAATTCAATTTTTAAATAATAAAACCTGCTAAATAAAGTCAATAGGTTTTAAGAAAAAATGAAAATATTTGCGAG
>CAZTWE010000024.1:0-31817 GCA_964617165.1 uncultured Ruminococcus sp. | reverse complement strand
TTTTGCATAAATTTTATTTGTTATATTCTATTTTATTTAGTCAAAATATATAACAAGCATCACCGAAAGAAAAGAACCGATACCTCTCACTTACCGCTGTATGATAAGCCCCCATAATTTTTTCTTTACCCGCGAGGGCACTAACCAGCATCAGGAGGGTGCTTTCGGGGAGGTGGAAATTGGTTATCAGGGCATCTGTTGCTTTGAATTTGTAGCCTGGGTAGATGAATATTCCTGTTTCCGCACTTATGGGATGAACTATGCCGTTATCATCCGATGCGCTTTCCAGAACGCGGCAGCTTGTAGTGCCAACCGCTATTATTCTGCCGCCCATAGCGCGACGTTCGTTGATTTCTTTGGCAACCTCATCGGGCACGAAGAAATATTCACCGTGCATCAGGTGATCCTCTATTTTGTCTACTTTGACGGGGCGGAACGTGCCAAGCCCTACGTGCAGTGTGACCTCACCGTAGCCAACACCCATATCCCGTATACGCTGTATCAGCTCCTCGGTGAAATGCAAGCCCGCAGTGGGGGCGGCGGCTGAGCCCTCTGTCTTTGCGTAGACCGTCTGATAATCGTTTTTGTTTTCAAGCTTTTTGGTTATGTATGGCGGCAGGGGCATATTGCCTATCACGTCAAGCACCTCATAGATGCTTTTATAGCTTTCCTTGTCATAGGTAAAGGACACTATTCTGTTACCGCCCTCGGTTATCTCTTCTACGGTTGCTCTGAGAATACCGCCGAAGCTGAACGATGCGCCAACCTTGGCACGCTTGCCGGGGCGTGTCAGTGCCTCCCACCTGTCCTCGCCTTTGGCGCGAAGCAGGAGCAACTCCATGTCCGAGCCTGTTTTATCGGTTTTACCCAGCAGACGTGCGGGAATTACCTTTGAGGAGTTGACAACGAGCATGTCTTCGGGGCGAAGATAATCTATTATATCCGAGAATATTTTATGCTCTACCTCGGAGCTGCTTCTGTCAACCACCATAAGGCGGCATTTGTCGCGCTCGGCTGTAGGGCTTTGCGCTATGAGCTCCTCGGGCAGATCGTAATAAAAATCCGAGGTTTTAAGATCTGTTTTAATTCTTTCGTTTACTATTTCACTTTTGATTTCTTTCACTTTTGCCTCCATAGCCGAGATGAGCCAAAGCCGACACATAGGCTATACCGTTTATTGCATTTTTTGCATATTATATAATAAGGGTTAAGGTTTTCTGATAAATATTTTACAATAGGATTACGTCATTATGAAGAAAAACATAATTTTCCGCGGCTGTGCCACTGCTCTTATAACTCCGTTTCGGGACGAGGGGATAGATTACACGGCACTTGCCGCTCTTATAGATATTCAGATATCCGCAGGCATCGACTGCATAGTTATCGGCGGAACGACAGGCGAGGCTTCCACGCTCGGAGACAGCGAGAGATACGAGCTTTTTGCTTTTGCCAAGGAAAGGACTGACGGTCGCTGCAAGCTGATGCTTGGCACAGGCAGCAACGATACCAAAAAGGCTATGCGCTACACTGCCGCAGCATCCAGCATCGGTGCTGACGGTGCGCTCGTTGTTACCCCTTACTATAACAAGGGAACAAAGGACGGTATCGTGTCGCATTATCTCAAAATTGCCGAGGCATCGGATATTCCTATCATGCTTTACAACGTTCCGTCTCGCACGGGTGTGAACCTATCGCTTGAAGCTGTGGCTCGCCTTGCGGAATGCGAGCGCATCGTTGGAATAAAAGAAGCCTCCGACTCGCAGGATAGGCTGACCGCGCTCTCTGCCTTTGGCGACTCTCTTTATCTGTACTCGGGCAACGATTCGCAGGTATACTCAACTCTTGCGCTGGGCGGACTCGGTGTAATTTCCGTAGCCTCGAATATTATACCCGAGCTGATGCGTGAGCTTACGAGCGAATATTTTCTCGGCAGGCACGGGGCGGCTTTGAGGCTGCAAAAGGCACTTTTGCCTTTTATAAACGCGCTTTTTGCGGAAACCAATCCCGCACCGATAAAATATATCATGAGTAAATGTGGGCTTTGCAGTGATGAAATACGCCTGCCGCTCTCTATGCCAAAGGGAGATACAGCACTCTTAATAGAGCGCGAATACTATGCATTACCCGGTAGGCGAGAGTGAGTATGTGCAGGTGTTTGATATTACTCTTTTAAATCAAAGAAGCCGGTGCTAAAAAGACCGGCTCTTTTGGTATATCCTCTTAGCATTTGAGTGTGGGATATCACTACAGTGTTCTGAGCATATAAGAGCCCACTATCTCGGTTGCGATCTTCGGGTCTATTTTTGCAATCTGACTTTCAAAGAATTTCGTTACGGGGAACTCGGTAGCATAATGGCCGCCCTCGATAAGGTTAATTCCAAGCTCTGCCGCCTCTTCCATAACGTTGTACCCTATCCTACCCGAAAGATAGGTGTCGGCACCCACGGCAACGGCATCGTTTACGTAAGCCTTACCGTCACCTCCGACAAGAGCAACCGTATAAACGGGATTGTAAGCATCGGAGATGATAAGCCTGTCTATACCGAGAGCAGATTTTACCCTCTCGGCAAATTCTTCAAGACTTGTTTCACATTCAAGATGACCTATTCTGCCCAGTCCGTCCTCACCGAACTCCTCAACGTCCGAAAGAGAGAGGAGCTTTGCTAAGCAATCGTTCACGCCGCCGCGCACCTTATCAGCACGGGTATGGAATGACATGACCGAAACGCCCGCGGTAATGAGCTTTATCAGCTTTCTTGCAACGTGATTATCGGGATTTATTGCGCTAAGCGGCTTAAAGACAAGCGGATGATGCGAAACTATGAGATCAAAGCCGTTATCAATAGCGTAATCAACGATTTCCTCCGTTA
Source organism: uncultured Ruminococcus sp. (assembly GCA_964617165.1). Lineage (GTDB taxonomy): Bacteria > Bacillota > Clostridia > Oscillospirales > CAG-272 > UBA1740. The sequence goes on along the minus strand of CAZTWE010000024.1, from coordinate 28,947 downwards.
CGTCAAGCGTTATTAGCGCACGGCCTACCTGCGCAAAATCATCTGCACAGCACATAATACCGTCATTATCCCACGGCTCGCTCAGTTCCTCGGGTATACGGTCCGAGAGCTTTTCATAAAGTTCCTTGACAGTCATAATTGCCCCTTATAATTTTTTTAGTCTTGTTTTTAAACATTCAAGCAGCCGAACGTCCTCAGTGGTGCTCTCACCGCCCTTGGATTTGCCGCGTATAACGTTAGTCAGCACGCGTTCCCGCTCCTCCATATAAAGAAGCATATCGTGCGATAGCTCTCCACTGAAAAATTCTTCCTTGCCGAAATGTATATCCGCCTGTGTATATTGCCGTACGGTGCCGCTGTAGGATGCCAGAATACAAACGTAATGCTTGCCCATATCCGTAACGTACCGCTCATCAAGAATGTCAAAGCCGTTATCAAAAAGAGCTGCGCGAAGCGCCTCAGGGCGAGACATCGGCTGAAGAATGAGGTTTATGGAGCTGTCGCACAAATGCGGTGCTGCACAGATTATTTCGGCAATAAGCTCGCCGCCCATGCCGCAAATGCTGTAATCGGTTGCGCCACAGTCGGACAGGGTTGCGGCACCGTCGGTAAGGAAAAACTTTGCCATGCCGCTAAATCCGCGCTCGGCAATATTGGCACGGGCAGAAGCTAAAGGTCCCTCGTTTATATCGGAAAGGACACAGCCCTTGATTTTGCCAAGCTCCAACAGATGGATCGGCAGATACGCATGGTCTGTGCCCACATCCGCAAGTATTGCGCCGCGGCGAACAAGCTCACCGCATACAGCAAGTCTTTTACTTATTGCTCCGCTTTTCACTGTTCTCCGAGAAATGCATTGATCTTTGCAACAAGCTCATCGGCATTCGTGCCGTGAACAGCGCATGCCTCCTCAATTGACTCGCCTCTCGAATGAGGGCAGCCCAGACAATGCATACCGATCTCAAAGAAAAATCTTGCAGTCTCAACGTTGAAGTCAAGAACGTCACCTATAAGTGTAGCCTTTGTTACTTTCATTTTGTTTTACCGTCCCTTGAATAAAAAATTAACAGTTAGAGTATACCATACAGTGCTGCAAAAGTCAATGCGTATTTTAAATATAATATTGACAAAAAAACAAATATATGTTACAATTATCCGTAAAATTGTGTACAAAGCACTTAGATTGGAGATTTTTTATGATCGTTGCGCTTGAAGAAGCAAAAAGGAGACTGGTGGCTCTTGAGGACGTTCTCGCTGAGCTGAAATTCCAGCTCAGGATAGATGAATCGCGCGAGCGTGCTGAGGAGCTTGAACGCGAAACTATGGTTCAGGATTTTTGGAACGATGCCGAAAAATCCTCAAAAAAGCTACAGGAAATAAAGCAGCTCAAGGACAAGGTCGAGAGCTATGAGGAATTGGTCGCTAAGCTTGAGGATACCTATACGCTTTGCGAAATGGCAATTGAGGAAAATGACGAGAGCTCAGTTGACGAGGTCCTTACAGAGACCGAATTTATTGAGACAGAGGCAGAGAAAAAACGTATTGAGGTCCTGCTCTCAGGCCCTTATGATAAAAATAACGCTATCGTTTCATTCCACCCCGGCGCAGGCGGTACAGAAGCGCAGGACTGGGCATCTATGCTCTACAGACTCTATACAAGATGGGGCGAGAAGCACGGCTTCAACGTTAAGCTCGTTGACTGGCTTGACGGTGATGAGGCAGGAATAAAGTCCGCTACTATTATGGTCGAGGGCATAAATGCCTACGGCTACCTCAAAAGTGAAAACGGTGTTCACCGCCTTGTGCGCGTTTCACCCTTTGATGCCTCCGGTAGACGGCATACGTCCTTTGCCTCGGTTGAGGTTATGCCCGAATTTGATGATGATGACTCCATTGTTATAAGAGACGAGGATATGGAAATCACCGCGCACCGTTCAAGCGGGGCCGGCGGTCAGCACATCAATAAAACCGACTCCGCTATCCGTATCGTTCATAAGCCCACAGGTATCGTTGTAGGCTGCCAGACAGAACGTAGCCAGCTCCAGAATAAGGAGACCGCTATTAAAATGCTGAAGGCTAAGCTAATGGAAATCAAACTGCGCGAAAAGCTTGACCGTATCGAGGATATTCAAGGTAATAAAGCAAATATCGAATGGGGTAGCCAAATTCGTAGCTACGTATTTATGCCCTATACCCTCGCTAAAGATACAAGAACAGGATATGAGGACGGAAATATAGACGCCGTTATGGACGGAGAAATAGACGGCTTTATTAACGCTTACCTGAAGCATATCTCAAAGACAGAGGCAGAGTAAAGGTAGATAGGAAGAACGCGGGGGTGCTTTGAAGCCAAAGCACCCCCGTACCCCCGAAAGCATATTAGGGGGTTATATTTTTATCCCAATTTTCTCGGTGTATCTATCAAACCAGCAAGATAGTCAAGCGAGACGTTGTAAAACCGTGCAAGAGTTATAAAATGATGCATCGGGAGCTCACGTTCTCCTCGCTCATACATGGAATAATGCTGTCTCGATATATGTAGTAGGTTAGCTATTTCATCCTGTTTTTTATCGCTATCCTCGCGAAGATCTCTTAACCTTTGGTAATAATGCATATTTCAATCTCCAATCCGAGCCGCATTTGCGGTTCTTTTTTGTGCAACAAGTAGATTATATCACGCATACAAATATATGCATTGACAAATCATACGTACGTATGCTAAAATATACGCGTACTTGTTCAAGGTACACGAATATATCATATAGAAAGGAATAGCACTTATGGGAAATATACTTGAAGAGCTATGGTATGGAAACGTTTGCCCCGATACCGACAGTAGGACAAAGTCAAAAGAGGCTAAGGAACTGACCGAATATGTGGCTCGGCACTACGATGATTTATTAAAGACGCTCACGGACGGGCAAAAAGAAATACTTGAAAAATTTGATGATTGCTATGCAGAGCTGACGAGCATCAATGAGCGTGAGATATTTGAGTATGCATTTAAGCTCGGTGCGAAGATAGCTCTAGAGATCAGCCGCTAATTGCAAAGGCTCTTGCTGCGAGGCTGCTTTTAGCCAATGCCAACCTAAATTGAACTCGCCTAAAGCGGTGAAAATCCGCGCTATTTCTCGAAAACTCGCTCGCAAAGTCCACACTTGGCTAACTTTATTATGTCGATTTCGGGAGTATTTTTTATCTCTCTCGGTAATAATAGGATTAACGACTGTTATGAGCGAGGTAAAATATGCGACTTAATAAGGTTGAAATTTCCGGTGTTGATACAGCTAAGCTTGTCACTTTGAAGGAGGACGAGAAAAAGGAGCTTTTGCGGAGAACAAAGCTCGGAGACAGCGAGGCAAGAGAAAAAATGATAATAGGAAATATACGCTTGGTGCTGAGTGTTATACAGCGTTTTCCGCCTAAGCGCGAGGGGGTGGACGATCTTTTTCAGGTCGGCTGTATAGGGCTTATCAAAGCGATAGACAATTTTGACCCAAGCTTTGACGTTAAGTTCTCAACCTACGCTGTGCCGATGATAATAGGAGAGATACGGCGTTTTCAGCGCGACAACAACTCGGTGCGCGTCAGCCGAGGGCTACGCGACCTTGCCTATAAGGCGTTACAGGTAAAGGAAGATATAATGCACCGTGAAATGCGCGAGCCAACCATTGCGGAAATAGCAGAACGGCTTGGCGCAGAAAGCCGCGACGTTGAGGAAGCTATGGAGGCTATAGTGGAGCCCGTGTCACTTTACGACTCAGTTTTCGGTGAGGGCGATGATAAGATGTACGTTATAGACCAGCTCTCCGACGTGACCCAATCCGATGAAATACTCATCGAAAATATAGCCTTAAAGGAAGCCTTGAAAAAGCTATCGGACAGAGAGAAAAACATTATCAAAAGACGATACTACAACGGCAAAACGCAAATGGAAATTGCAGACGAAATAGGGATTTCACAAGCTCAGGTTTCACGGCTTGAAAAGGGCGCTATTGATAAGCTGCGAAAATATATGGAATAGGGTGGAAGATTTCCGCTCTGAATTAGTTCGTCACGCCTACTGACATGACCGTAAACAAAATCGGTAAAGCTTCCCAAAAGGTTGCTCTACCGATTTTCCACTTATATGTTTTTTGGTACTTTTTGCCGTCAAAAGTACACCTTCGTCGTCCCTCGTTGTTCTTAGTCTTTACAAGGGTGGGGTGCAATCTTAACATTTCATCAGTGTACGCCTTTGCTGCACGCAGTGCTCGCTCAAACGCCTCGGGAGTGTTATTTTTTACGACACCGGGGCGAAAGCTCTTGAAGCGCGGATTGTTGTCCCAGCCGCAGGAGACGTGGGCATAGTACGGTACGCCGAGGCTTGACTCAGCATTTTTCCATATTTTCTGCACGTCCTCCATTATATCATCGTAATCACGGTCAATATTCGTTACGTGCACGTACTGATAATGCGTAAAGCTGTCGATCCCCAAGCGGCGAACAAGCTCATCGGTATCGATGCGCACGTCCGAGTCTATACCCGATATATTAACGGTGTTCTTTCCTCTTCCCGTTATCTGAATATGTACACCGGGGAAGCCCTTTTCTTTTGCTCTTTCGCGCAGCCATGTAAGTGCCTCTGCCGCTGTATCAATGCTTCCCATCCCCGAAACAAAGGTTGACATCTCGTATATCATAAAAACGGGGCAGCCGTCAATTTTATAATAGTTTTCAATTCCGAAATACTTATCAATAAGCCGCTCTGCCATACGGCGGAACTCCGTGAAGTCTATGGAGCCTTTCCATATAACCGTTCTGCCGCACTCGGTATCAGAAAGGTTACGGTTCCAAAGGTGGTTTGCATCATGGTTTGCCCACATCAGATAGAACTTCATCTTGCCGTTGTTATTCGCACCGAGAAATCCCTCGTCAAGGCACTGCTCAAGGAACGGACGCCTGTCATACCAATACCAGTCGTATATAAAGACGTTAACACCATGGCGCGTTGCCTCTTCTATCTGCATTTCCATAACCTTGGGGTCTGCCTCGTCAACGTATCCCCAAAGCGGCTTGCGAGGCCAATTATGCCCCTCAAACTTTGCTTCAGCAAGGCGCACGGTCTGCCACTCGCCCTCGCCCCTCTCCCAGAACATGCGGGAGCGAAGCTCCTTCCCCGTGTATGCAGGCCATATATATGCGGCTATATCATATTTTCGCATAATCTCCCCCGTCAATCAATGCCCAGATAGCGTTTCCAGAATTCCTCGGACATCAGATATTTGCTATACTCACGATAGCTTTCAGCTGCTTTTCTGTAACGAAAAATTATTTTAAACATCATACCGATACATCTGCCGAACTCACGCAAGAATTTTCCCGAATGCTTGTCAAAAACGTAACCGCCGTCACCGAGAACCTGGTACTGAACAGTGTGACCGTGCATAAAGCAATCTACGTCCTTTACGCCAGGCAGGGGAGCATATACGGTCTCCTTTTTCATCAGAGCGCGCGGAATGATATGACCTCCGAGGGTTATAATTCTCACGAGCATACGGGCTATGCTGTCCTTTTTGTGAACGTAGCTTTCCTTTATGCTGCCATTCCATTCGGGAAGCGAGCTGAGCGATATCGCAGGAGGCGACATTGCCATAACAGAGCGATTAAGCTCCTCGGCATTTTCGTTTATTATAAATTCCGCTCCCCTGAGAAAATCCTGAAAGGCTCTCAGTATGATGGGCATTGCTTCATATCTGTAAAGAAATAGGTGCTTTGCCGAAACCTTCATAAGCCTGAATATACATCCGAGAGTACCCTGCATTTTATGCACTGCCAGCATTATCAGCTGATTTCTCACAGTATAATATTCAAGATGCATGTTATACTTTCCGTCAAAATCCGCATGTGCTACAGCCATACCGCTCATTGTTATAATAGGAGCGTTTTTGCAGCATCTCGTTCCGTACTCTACGTCATCAAACTTTATGAAAAGAGGCAGAGGCAGACCGAAGGCATCCACATCCGATATAGGCATAGCGAAGCACCACCATGCACCGTAAGCTATCGGCCCGTCATCAAGATTTGCTATCAGAGCCTCTCTCTCTCTTACGTCAAGCCCGGAATTCAGGCTTTGTATATGCGCTCCGTTCCAGAGGGCGCCCTTCTCATACTGATAGCAGATAGCAGATGTGGGTAGCATCGCTGCGCTGAGGTGAGCGTTTTTATACTCCTCGGTAAGAACTGCGGCAAACGCGCTCATTCTTGCAAGCGTTTCGGGAAAGATCTCGATATCGTCATCCATAAGGATAACGTGAGATGCGCCCGCACGTCGCGCCTCTATTATTCCCCTTGTAAAGCCTGCGCTTCCACCGTAATTTGGATTTTTGAATATCCTGACCTTTGAGCCGAGCTGCTCTTTCGGATCTAAGGTATTTCCGTTATCGACAACGATTATATTATCAATTCGGTAGGGGGCGGTGGCTTCAAGAAGTGCAAGATTTTTTTTGAGATATTCTTCTCTTTTGTAGGTGCATATCGCGATAGCAAAGCTGACGGGCCTCGCCTCGACCTCGGCTGTGTATTCACCTCTGACAAAGGTAACTGTGCTTTCGGCTATGATAACGGGGTATATAAACGCTCGCTTCGGCAGCTCGGAAAGCCTTACGCTGAGCACGAACGCGCCCTCGGCATGAGTGCTTACCACTACCTCTTCCCTCTCCCCGTCAAAGCAGCACAGCATAACCTCTGCCTTGCCCGAAATATCCGAGCGAAAATCTACGGTATCAACCGTTGTATAGTCTCTGTATTTAGTGTAGGTAAAGCTGTTAAAATACGTATCAAAGGAGAGCCGCTCACCCTCACCGAGAATGATCTGCCCTCCCTGCTGCTTGCCGCCGCGAAAATACAAGGAGGGATATTCGCTCTCTTTGACAACTATTTGCTGAAGCTGCATTTTTCCCTCCTTATTTTTATCAGTCTCCAAACTCTGCCTTGACAGCTTCAAGGGCAGAGATTATGACCTTGTCCATATCGTAATATTTGTACTGTCCGAGTCTTCCTCCGAAGATAACGTTCTGTGTGCTGTCTGCAAGCTCCTTATAAGAAAGGTAAAGACTATTGTTGCGATCGTTATTTATCGGGTAATACGGCTCGTCTCCGCTCTTCCATTCGGAAGAATATTCTCTTGATATTACGGTTTTCGGTTGCTTGCCGAATTCGAAATGCTTATGCTCTATTATTCTCGTATAAGGAACCTCGTGCGACGTATAATTAACCACCGCGTTGCCCTGGTAATTATCGGTGTCTATAACCTCGGTCTCAAACCTTACGCTGCGGTATTCAAGCACACCGAGCTTATAGTCGAAGAAACGGTCTATCTGACCTGTAAAAACGGTTTTTTCGGCAATATCGGGATTTTCCTTAATGAATTCAAAATAATCGGTGCCGCACATTACGTCCGAGCCCTCAAGCATCTTTTCAATAATGGGCGTGTATCCGCCTATCGGAATACCCTGATAACGGTCGTTAAAATAATTGTTATCATAGGTAAATCTCAGCGGCAGACGTTTGATAATGAATGCGGGCAGCTCACGGCAATCTCTTGCCCACTGCTTCTCGGTATATTCCTTGACGAGCTTTTTATATACGTCCGTACCGACAAGAGAGAGTGCCTGCTCTTCAAGGTTCGCGGGCTCCTTTATATCAAGCTCGGCAATCTGCTCGGCGATCTTCGCTTTTGCCTCAGCCGGTGTTCTTACTCCCCACATCTTGCTAAACGTATTCATATTAAAGGGAAGATTGTACAGCTCTCCGTGATAGATCGCAACGGGAGAATTTATATAGTTGTTAAACTCCGCGAAGCGATTTATATATTCCCAGACAGATTTATCCGAGGTGTGGAATATATGAGCACCGTATTTATGAACGTTGATATCCTCTATCTTCTCGCAATAGATATTGCCTCCGACGTGATCTCTTTTATCAATAACGAGGCATTTTTTACCGCGTGCGGTAGCTTCATACGCAAAAACGCTTCCGAAAAGCCCTGCACCGACAATTAAATAATCGTATTTTTTCATTTTGACTGCCTTTCTGTCACTCATGCATTAAAAGCAATACTTCTTTATAATAGCAACTGCCTGCTCGGAGGCGGTACCGTTATCGTAAGCTCCCGCATCCCGAAGATGCAGAGCCACCTTTTCCTTGTAATCCTCCTCATCGAAGCCGACTATCTTTTCAACGAGCGCATCGTTGGAGTCTGCTATAGGATAAGGCCATTTCTCGATAGGATATGCAAAGGAGCGTTCGTTTTTCATGTAGTTTTCGATATCCGTAGCATAGACGAACGCAGGCTTTCCCGTCATGCAGAAATCGTACAGGCATGATGAGTAGTCACTGATAAGCGCATCGGATGCATACATCAGCTCCTGCATATCGTGATAGCTAGATACGTCGATAGCGCCCGCATAGGTGCTTTTTGCTTTTACAAAGTTATGATTTCTGAACAGAAGCACCCATTTTCCGCCGAAGCGCTCCGAAAAGGCATCGCATACCTTTTTGAAATCCATACCAAAGGTGCTGGATTTCATTCCGACACGGAACGTGGGAGCGAAAATTACCATTTTGGTGTCCTTGTCGATACCGTAGAAGCTACGCACCTTTTCGGTTATATCGGGTCTGTCCTTGAAGAAGATATCGTTTCTCGGCAGACCGCAGGGGATGAATATCTTTTTATTGAGTCGGAAGGATGCCGACGTATCCTCTGTGAAGAATTCGCTTCCCGAAAGATAGAAGTTCGGCTGACGGTTTTTAATCTTGAATATCTTTGAATGAACGGGGCTCATCGGCTTGAGATAATCGTAGCCGATATGCTTATAGTTCATGCCCGCGTGCCACGTGTTCATCCAATACTGACCCGGCCTCTTCAGTGCCCATACGGGGAACGCATCGTTCGTTATAAAAAATCTCGTTCTCAGGTACATACCGAACTGCTTTGACGTGCCCGATTTTATAACGTTTATTCCGAGAGCCTTTATATCATCGCAGGTATCGGGATGAGAGGTAGCCCAGATTATCTCGGCATCCTTTCCGTACTGCTTTACAAGCTCCTCTGCGATATATCTCGGATTACACGTGAAGCCCTTGCGATCGTGAACGTAGAACATTACGCGATTTTTCTTTACGGGGAACCAGAAAAGGCAGCCCTGCAAGAACCTCAACAGACGGGAGGCTGTGAGCATCTTTTTGTGCTCCTTGGTGCTTTTGGGTATCACAGGCTTATCAAGCCCCGATTCGATCTTGGGAACCTCCCCTTTCTCAAACAGATAGCTGTTCCAGAATTTTATATTCGTGATCTCATCGTATCTGTCACGGTATTCGGCTGTCACCGAATCGTACTTCTTCTTTATGAGTCTTACCGTTTTACGGTACATTTTCAAAACGTACATAAGCGAGCTGAAGCTCTTTTCGGTAACGAACGCGGTGTTGCTGACCTCCTCGTAGTTGATGACCTTTTTAGCTCTGTAAAACAGGTGTGTCGGAGGCTGGTACGCAGGCACGATAACGTTATTCTGATTGGGCGAGAGAAGCCAACCGTTCAAGCTCAGCTTGCGCTTTTTGAACACCTTCGGTGTAGGTGCCGCCTTGCTGATATTTGCTTCGTAAACACCGTGAGTAAAGACGAAATCAAGCTCGTCAACAGGCACCTTTTTGTAGCCGAGCTGCATTATTGCGGAATTAAGCCCCTCACCGTCAAGCTTCTTGAACCAATCTATACCGTTGAGGTAGTGGAGAATTCCGAGCAGGCTGAGCTCGGCATCTCTGTATCTGTATCTGAGAAGGAAGCCTTTTATTCTTTCCTTTACCTCAGCGATAAGGCGCTCTTTCGTAAAGCTCAAGCGGTGGCGCGAGTTCATGATGCACATATTCCTGAAATAATAATATTCAAGATAGGTCGCATACTTATATTCAAAAGGCTCGTGCCATACGCATATACCGTTGAGTGTGATGAAGGTCTTGCCGTTACGCAGGCCGTATTCTATATCGTCACGCTTGATGAAGATCGGCAGGGGAAGATTGTTATCCCCGGGAACGTCAAGCGGCATACAGCAATACCACCAGCCGAAATAGTTTACACTGTCCTCTATCTCGTTCTTGACGAGCATTTCGGGCTTTTCAAGATTATAATTGTATTTTACGGGATGATGCTTTACGATATCCCAATGATCCGCCGCCTCGGACTGAACGTTCTGAGCATCTATTTTCAACATGTGTCCACCGATGAAGGCGTCTCGGTGCTCGGGCTTCATGAGCCTCAGCATTTTATAGGTCATGAGAATGGATTCGGGATTGAGACGGATATCGTCGTCCATCATCATTATGTGCGTGAGCCCCTTTTGCTCCTTGACATTCATTATTTCTATCATGGAACGCGTGAAGCCGCCCGCACCGCCGAGATTTTTATTCGGGAAAATGTGAATATTCTCACTCTCAAGCTTCTCCCTGTCAAGGCTCTTGCTGTTATCCGAGATGAACACCTCAAGCTTGCCGTACATATCGCTCTCGGGGTTTTCAAGGATATAGCGGTTGAGCTTCTCCATATTTGCACCGACGTATTTCTCGCGCTTGAACGTACAGATGTCAATAGCTATCTTAACGTCGGGCAGAAGCGCCTCGTCAATCTCGGTCTCGTACGCGCCGCCGTAAAGCTTCGCTCCGTCGCTTATCGCGGTAAGATTGAAATAATAGAGTCCCTCGTTGTTATCGGTGGGAACGTCTATTACCACCTCTTCTTTATCCTGAGTACACACTCTACGCTCCGCAATGATAACGTCCTTCAAGCCATTTTCCATTCTGTGCACATGCCTTACGTGAACGGCAAACTCACCGTCAAGCACAAGGCGCAGCTTCAGGTTGTCAAGTCTTGTGTATTTCTTCCACTTTCCGATTGAGAATGAATTGAAGTAAGTAAAGGAAGAAAGCTGCGCTCCGCGGCTTATAACCGAAAAATGCTCTTCCATAAGGGTAGTGATATTTTCCCCTTTGAAATACATTCCCGATCTGGCGCAGGTCTCAACGTTGGGATACAGTATGTTCTGAAGTATCATCAATTTTCTCCTTTATTGTTTTTCATTTCTTCAAGCGTTTCTCTTACTATCTTTTCTCTTATCTGAGTGCTGCTCGTACCCTGCGTATAATCAAAATACATTATCTCGACACCCTTATCCTTAAAATACTCCTCATATCTTCTGAAACGCTCGCTGCCCTTATAGTCGCTTCCGACAAAGAGCACGTCAAAGTGATGCTTATCCCACGCATCACTGTCCTCAAGGCAGGACTGAACGACCTTGTCAACGTACCGACAGCCGCCGACGACAGCCATACGCTCCTCAAAGGGAATAAAGGTTTTCTTTGCCTTGTGGTTGGCGTTGGGATGCACACCCACTATAAGGTAATCGCAATTCTCTCTGGCTCTTCTGAGAAGATTGAGGTGCCCGAGATGGAAGAGGTCAAAGGTACCCGAAAGATATCCTATACGCACACCCTTTTTATTGGCTATTCTGCCTGCGTCAAGCTTATATCTGTAGCTGTGCATGCCGTACTCGTGCGCATCAGCACGGTAACGCTCTATGACCCCTCTGTAAACGCTCTCGTAATCGGGTATATAAAGAGTTTCGCCCGACAGGAGCTTATCAGTTATTTCACGCGCAAGAGCCTCGGTGAGCGCGGGGTCGTTCTCACCGCCGTGGAATTTAGTTCCCTTTACGGAGCCGGGCGATACGTTAAGGATGCGATTTTTCGTACCCTTTACCTCAAGCTCTATATTAACGCTTTCGACAAAACGGCAAAGCGCAGCTTTGGATGCCGCGTAAACCGAGAATGCGGGAGAGCTTACCCAGCCTGCGATAGAGCCCATGACTCCGGAAAAGAACTGCTCACCGGAGCTTATCCTATCGTAGAAGCGGCGTATGATCTTTATTGCGGAAACCGCGTTGACCTGCATCATATTCTGTATCTCGGCAGTGTGCAAATATTCGAAATCGGCTACTCTGCCGTATCCTGCCGTTATCATCAGCACCTGTACGTCAGAGTCCCCTGCGAGCTCGGTATACAATGCCTCGTTATCATCGGAGAGATCGCATTTTGTATAAGTATAGCTATCAGCTGACAGCTCACCGCCCGAGGGTGCTATCTTATCAAGGATAATCGCATAATATCCTCTCGATATAAGCTGCTTTGCTACCGAAAGTCCTATTCCGTTACTACCACCGATTACAATCGCTTTTTTCATAATAATATACGTCTCCTTCCAATTCTGTTCAAACTATTCTCTTGCCCGACCTGCCGAGCAGCCTTTTTAAAAGCATGCGCCTTTTGCTCTCAGGCGGCAAAAGCGTGTATGATATCCGCTTGGCAAGGGCGCAGTCTACGTCCACTCTTACACATTCGTAAACGCTTGCACCGCCCGCGCGGAGGTATGATAAATAAATTCCCAAAAAACGCTCGGCAAGATATCCGTCCGTCCTGTCCGACTGAAAGCTCCCGTGCCTTACCTTGACCGTATCAAATTCTTCAAGCAATGCAAACAGATGCTCGCAATAACCGAAGAACAGATCCTTTTTCATGATGAACATGTTGCAAAAATACTGCTTATTCTGCGAAAGATATGCATCGGCATGCCCCGAAAGATGAGGATATCTTTTTTTGAGAATACTTACAAAAAGCTCCATATCCTCAGCGTAGCAATTGGCAGACGAGGCATACTGCTCGTAAACCGTGCAGCCCATATCCTCGGCACGCGGCACGACAACGTCATAACCTGACACTATATCCGAGATATCCTTATCACTCATGAGAAGCTCGCCTTTTTTCTTCTCCGACAGCTTTCCGAAAGCAAGGTAGGGCACAGACGTACCGTTGCCCCATGAGAAAAACCTCCTGTAGTGACAGAAGCCGTAATAATCGGCTATCTCGTTTTTCCATGCGTAATACTGCACTGTAAGCTCGCAATATTCGGGATTTTTTTCCGAAATAGAGCCACCCGCTCCGTAATCGGGAACAGCTCCCGGGACAGGCGGCTTCAGCTTAGCTCCGCCCTGAACCGCTACGGCAAGCGGCGGCAGATATTCAAAAGCCTTATGGGTACACATGAAAATTTTTATATCTTTTCCCATTTATGACCACTTTCGTTTTCGTTTTGGCTCATATAACATGCCATTTTATATATTGTAACATATTTCGAGTCCGTTTTCAAGATATAAATATAACTTTTATATAACTCGCCTAGAAAAATAAGGGGTATCCGCAAAAGCCGCTTGAAAATTTTGAGGCGTCAAAGCGCAGGATTTTCATTCTTGACAAGATTTATCGGCTATGGTATAATATAGGCACGTCAGCGCTCACGCCCCGTGAGCGTTCCGAAATCAAACAAAATGATGCGGAGAAAAAATGATTAAACAAAAGATATCGGGTCTTACCGACTTGTTCCGAAAAAACAGCTTTTTGTTCTCGGAGCTTGTAAAGCGGGACTTCAAGAAAAAATACAAAAGAACATACCTCGGCATGCTCTGGAGCGTGCTGTCTCCTTTGCTCACGCTTCTTGTTATGAGCATAGTTTTCAAACAGTTTTTCGGCAGGACCGTTGAGCATTACACGATCTATCTATTCTGCGGAAATATAGTGTTTTCTTTCTTCAATGATGCGACAAGCGGAGGCATGAGCTCCCTTATGGCAAACGCATCTATATTCACCAAGGTCAACGTTCCGAAATATCTGTTCCTGTTTTCAAGGAACATTTCCTCCCTTATCAATTTCGGGCTGACGCTCGCGGTGTTCTTCGTCTTTTGCATATTTGACGGAATAACCTTTACTTTCGGGTTCCTCCTTCTTATAGTTCCTATACTTTGTCTGATCGTTTTCAACCTCGGAATGGGTCTTATACTGTCGGCACTTTACGTATTCTTCCGCGATATGCAATACCTTTGGAGCGTATTTACTATGCTGCTTATGTATATGTCCGCTATCTTTTACACGACCGATGGCTTCGGAGAATATGAAAAGCTCTTTCTTCTGAATCCTGTTTTCGTTTATATAAAATATTTCAGAACTATCGTAATAGACAACGCGCTGCCGTCCATAGAATGTAATCTTCTGGCTGTAGGCTACGCTGTGATAGCTTTCGCTATAGGAGCGATAATTTACAAGAAATTCAATCACAAATTCCTCTACTACGTATAGGCAAGAGCGAATAAGGAGCAGCTATGGAAAACAATAACGCAAAAAATACTCCCATACTGTCACTTGATAACGTATCAATACGGTATATAAGCGGAGATTTCAAAGATATAGGCATCAAGGAATTTATCATCCGCAAAATAACTCGAAAATATAAAGTAAACGAATTCTGGGCGGACAGGCATATAACCTTTTCGATCAACAGAGGCGATATGCTCGGCATTATAGGTACCAACGGCGCAGGAAAGTCAACACTGCTTAAAGCTATATCGGGAATTATGGTTCCAACCGAGGGGCGTGTCAGCTGCAGAGGCAAAATCGCCGCCCTGCTTGAGCTCGGCTCGGGCTTTGACGGGAACCTCACGGTCAAGGAAAATACTTATCTGCGCGGTGCTATGCTCGGCTATACGAAAAAATTCATGGATGACACCTACCGCGATATAATTACCTTTGCGGAGCTTGAAGAATATGAGGACCGCGCTTTCAAGCATCTTTCATCGGGTATGAAATCCCGCCTTGCATTCTCCATTGCCTCGCTTGTCAATCCCGATATCCTGATACTTGACGAGGTGCTTTCGGTTGGTGACGGTGCATTCAGAAAAAAGAGCGAGGAAAAGATGAAATCCATCATAGGCGGCGGTGCTACGACTATCCTCGTCTCGCACTCTATAGGTCAGGTGCGTTCGATGTGCAACAAGATACTTTGGCTGGATCACGGCAAACAGGTGACTTTCGGGGATGACGTTGACTTCATCTGCAAGGCTTATGAGAAATATCTCAAAACAAAGGTTTTGCCCGATTTCACAAAAAGCGAAACCGAGTGAGCACTTTGCAAGACGGAGCACAAGGAAAGACGCTGAGATTTATTGCCGTAGGCTTGCCTGTTCGACTCTCTTACGGCTAGCCGTATCCAATAAAAATTAAAAAACAGTAAAAAACCTCACGAGGCGGCATTACAAGCTGCTTCGTGAGGTTTTTTACTGTTTTTAAATTTTAAAGAGCGTTTCCCTCACCGTCAAACAAGGGGAGCTTTTCAAGGTAGATTATATCGTCACGCTCCGTGGCGTCTCCCTCGGCAAGTATCGTCATTTTACCGACGATCTCTCCGCCCGACTGCAGGACAAGCTCTTCAAGAGATGCGAGCGAGCCGCCCGTGCTGATAACGTCATCAACAATGAGCACCCTTTTTCCTCTCATAAATTCGGCATCCTTACCGTCTACGTACAGGGTCTGCTTTGCAGCGGTAGTTATAGACTGCACCTCGCAGGCTACAACGTCGGTCATGTAGAGCTTTACGGACTTGCGAGCAAGTACGTAACGGTTCTCGCCAAGGATACGCGCCATCGCGTGGATGAGCGGAATTCCCTTGGACTCGGCAGTCAGCATTACGTCATGCGCGGGAGCAAGCCCGGCAAGCTCTTTTGCACAGTTTTCCGTGAGCTCAACGTCTCCGAAAAGAACGAATGCCGCAATATTAAGATTTTCGCCTATAGGGCACAGGGGCAGCTCACGCTCCGTGCCTGCAACAGTGATTTTGTATGTCATAGTCGATCTGTCCTTTCATTTAATACAAATCAATTATACAACAAAAATCCGCGTATTGCAAGCCCCGGCGAAAATTTCTCTTTATTTCGCCATATTTAACGGACTCAATAGAAGAAATAGTGATTTCCGACGGTGAACGCATACTTGCGATTGAGAACTACCCATGCGGAATTCGCCTTTGTAGGCTCAAGGAAGAATAGTATATCCTCGGATATCCTTATGCCCTCAAGGCATATCTTTGCCGCTTGAATTGAGCTGTAGGTCGGGGATTTGTAAATGCTTCCGTCAAGTATCGGGCTGAACTGAACGCCATGCTTTCTGTCAAAGATAACGCCGTATATCGTGTTCGGATATTCGCTACTCTTTACACGGTTCATAACTACGTTACCGACAGCTACCTGACCGATAAGCGGCTCTCCCCTGCTCTCTGCACTGATTATGCGCGATAACCAATACACGTCATCGCTCTTGTAATAATCGGAGGCGTGCATGAGAGGAGATACCGTGCCCGAAAGACTCACACCGCGCGGCGGCACCCATTCGACAGAAAGACCAAGCGCCTTTGCAAGAGTTCTCACGGGAACGTACATGCGCCCGTCGCTCAGTATCAAAGCCGGTGTTCTCGCCATGAGGGGACGCTCGTTTGCATAAACAACAAAAGCGCCGTCGCCCACTGTCATATACAGACCATCCATGGAAACGGTGGCGGTGCGTGTTGAGTTATCGAAGCCAACGGTTGCCCCTGCCAGCGTTGCGGCAGCTCTTAGCGGTACGTAGGTCGTATCGTTTATCAGATATGCACTTTCATTTATGTAGCTGCCCGATAGAGTGACGGTGACAGCGGGATAGCTTGCAACGTTCCTGTCGCTGACACCCGTGAAGTAGCTTAGCTCGCGCTTCTCGAAGCTTACGTTGACAGCCGATGCTCCAACACCCATAACGCCTACTATAAGCAGAGCTGAAAGCAAGAGCACCGCGCAAAGCTTTTTTACATAAGTCATTTAATTCTCCTTTCGTATTATTTGCCATGCAAATAAGCGAAAAACGGCACCCGTGCTCGGATTTTCACTTGGCTGACATGCTAAAATTATACATTATTTTCGGAGAATGTTCAATGCAAAATATGTGGTATATGCGGCAGATTATGGAAGAAATTCAATGAATTACAACGATGCTTTCATGAATTGAAAGTCTATATTTTCATGAATTGTGCCTTGCGGCACGTTGATTGCAATTGCGGTTCATCCAAAAAATGAAAAAGCAAGAGTAAAAGGAATTTTTCCACCTTTACTCCTGCTCTTTTAACTTGATTTTAAAGAATTTCAGGGAAAATTATTTTTCAAAAACGAAGCTCAGCGGCTTGCCGCACTCGGCGCGGTCTGCCACCCAGACGTGGAATACACCGGGCTCAGCCGCATACTCACCGCTCGCGGTATGGAATTTCAGCATATCCTCGGTGATGGAGAAGCTGACGGTCGCCTCCTCGCCCGGGAGAAGCTCCAGCTTCTTGAAGCCGCGAAGCTCCTGAATGGGTCTTGTCACGGATGCCGAGACGTCTCTTATGTAGAGCTGCGGCATTACCTTGCCTGCACGCTCGCCCGTATTCTTAACGGTAACGGTCGCGGTTACAGTCTCACCGCTCTTTAGGGTGGTTGCCGAAAGGGTCGGCTCGCTCATCTCGAAGGTCGTATACGAAAGACCGTATCCGAATGTGAACAGAGGTCCGTTCGGATAGTCAAGATAGTTGCTTACGTATGCGAAATGCTGTCCCTCGTGTGGCTTGGGTCTGCCTGTCATCATACGGTTGTAATAGATCGGGCACTGACCTGAGTGATAAGGGAATGACATTGGGAGTCTGCCCTCAAAATTCACCTTGCCGAACACAAGATTTGCGATAGCGTTACCGCCCTCGGTTCCGGGCTGCCATATTGTGAAGATCGCGGGAGCGTCATCAACAATATCATAAAGTGCCAGGGGCCTACCCGTGTACAGAAGAACAACGGTATTTTTATTAACCGCCGACACTGCTCTGATAAGAGCCTTTTGCGCTTCGGGAAGCGAAATATCCACCTTGGAATTTCCCTCTCCCGACATCTCGCGCTCTTCACCGAGGCAAAGCAGCACAGCATCAGCTCCGCGAGCTGCCTCGACAGCTTCGGCTATCATAGCCGCATCAGGCTTTGCAAGTATCTTTGAGGATGCGCCCTCGCTGTATACGAGTTTATCCTCACCGAGCAGATTTTTCATGCCATCGTATGCACTCACAGCCTCGCTCTCAACGCCCATGCAGGACCAGAAGCCTATCATTCCGCGCTTCGCGAGCGGACCTATTACGGCGAGAGTGCCGATATTCTCGGAAAGAGGAAGCACACCGTCGTTTTTAAGAAGCACCGCAGAGCTTTCAGCCGCCTTTCGGCACAGTTCTCTGTGTTCTTTGCAAAGGAAGAGCTTAGCCTCAGCCTCCTCGGATGCGTAAAGATATGGATCGTCAAGTATTCCGAGCTTTTCTTTAAGCTCAAGAATTCTCAGCACGGATGCATCTATCCCTTCCATTGTGATCTTTCCCTCGGCAAGATATTCCATACCGTGCTTGAGGTAGGTCGCAGACATCATTTCTATATCCGTGGTGGTTTTTATAGCCGCCTCACCGCACTCGCGGCTGTCTGCACAGTAACCGTGCGTTTGCATTTGAGTGAATGCTCCGTAGTCGGAAATTATAAGCTTATCAAAGCCCCATTCACCGCGCAGAATATCGCGCACGACAGCACTGTTACCGGCCGCGGGAATTCCGTTTATGAGGTTGAACGAGGTCATGACCATATCAACGCCCTCGTCAATAGCCGCACGGTATGCGGGAAGATAATATTCGCGCAGCGTGTGCTCGCTCATATCAACGGTGTTATAGTCTCTGCCAGCCTCTGCTGCACCGTATGCCGCAAAGTGCTTTACGCATGCCGCCACGTTGTCTTTTTTATCCGCATTTCCCTCCCGGAAGCCGCGCACCTGCGCCCTTGCCATAAGGCAATTGAGATAGGGGTCCTCGCCCGTGCTCTCCATTACTCTGCCCCACCTCGCATCGCGAACGAGGTCTACCATCGGGGCGAACGTAACCTGAACGCCTGCCGCTGCGGATTCCTTAGCCGCCATAGCGCAGCAACGCTCCATAAGCTCCGTATCAAAGGTCGCCCCCATCGCGAGGGGGATAGGATATATGGTACGGTATCCGTGTATTACGTCCATCATGAAAAGCAGGGGGATTTTCAGGGGGTCAGCTTCAAGATGCGCTGCCTGCACCTTTTTCATCTCGGATGCTCCGCTGAAATTAAGCGTTGTACCCACCGAGGCGAGCTGATCCGCTTCAATACCGAGCTTCTGCCTTGGGCCTGTGGTTGCCGCATTTGCGGCACCGATATAATCTGCGATAACCTGCGTCATCTGCGCGAGCTTCTGCTCGACTGTCATTTTCGAAAGTAGCTCTTTTGCTCTCATTCGCTTCTCCGTTTTTAAATGTTGAATGTATTTTTGAGATAGTCTCTCGATATCTTTGCAGCCTCAAGCTCCGTCATACCGCCGTAAACGTCATCCTGCTCTACGATAACCGTTTCGGTTCCGCACTCCTCGCATGCCGCAAGGATAGTCGCAAAGTTCTGAAGTCCCGAGCCTATGGGGCGGAACTCAAATCCGTCACCGTTCTTATCCTTTTTGCCTGTAGCAACGCTGCCGTCACTGCCGATAAGCTCATAAACGGGACCTGCGTTGAGCTTTGTGCATACGAAGTCCTTGAGATGTACTATCGGAATATTGCCCTTGTATTTTCTGATCTCGTCCTCGGGCTTCAGGCCTGCGTAATGTACCCAGCATGTATCAAGCTCGGGAACCATATTTCCGTTTTTAACACAAGTGGTGAGATAATCCATAAGATATTTGCCGTCATAGGTCTCATACTCAAAATCATGGTTATGGTAGCCGAGAGTCATTCCGTGCTTTGCAAAAAGCTCAGCCTTCTCATTGAAGAGCGCACAGGTAGCCTCCCAACCGTCCGTACCCGGCATCATATTGTGGGGGTGCGAGGGTACTACAACGTACTTTATGCCTATGTTTTTGAGGTAATTTACCGCTCCCTCGGGATCGTCATTAAAGAAATCAAGCTTCTGATGCACCGATATGCTCTTCAAACCGATGCGGTCAAGTATCTCTTTTATTTTCTCGGAGGTTTTTCCGTGATAGCCTGCGAACTCAACGTACTCGTAGCCCATGTCATAAAGAGCCTGCAATGTGCCCTCAAAATCCTTGGCAAGTGTATTTTTTACTCCGTAGAGCTGAATTCCAACGTTAAACTTTTTCATGTCTGTGCTCTCCTTTTTATACTTCGGGTATAACTACCTCAACCTCGCGGCCGAGATCCGAGGACTTAGCTATGCTGTCAAGTATTGCCTGGTTGTAAAGTATCTCGCTTGAGGGTACGGGTGCTGCCGTTCCGTTCTTGCAAGCGTCAAGGAACGTACGGATCTTCTTATCAAAGTTGGAGGGAGCACCGGGCTTTTCCTCGATCTTCGGGATCTTGGTTTGTACCTGCTTGCCCGCTACCTCGTGATAGATAACGAGATCCCCGCCGATAGAGCCGTTCCAGCATTCTGTTGAGGGGATGCGAAGCGAGCCCTTTGTACCGTAGATTATAGTATCTCCCGAGGTATCAAGGTTCATTGCCCATGCGATACGGAAGTCGATGACTATGCCGCCCTCAAGACGGATGAATGCTGCCGCGAAATCGTCAACACCGAACTTCTTATAGTATTCGGGATGACCGCAGAGCTTATAGCCTATGTAATTCGGATCCTTGCCGAAGAAATCAGACTTAACGCCCGAAACGGTAAGGGGCTTCGGATAACCGAGCGCGTTGAGAACCATATCAAGGGAATAGCATCCGATATCGGCAAGAGCACCGAGACCTGCGGTTTCGTCCTCAATAAAGGTGGTACCGAAGGGAGTGGGTATACCGCGACGTCTGCCGCCGCCCGTCTGCACGTAGTATATGTGACCGAGAACGCCCGACTGAACGATCTCCTTGACCATTTTCATATTATCGTCAAGTCTCGGCTGGAAGCCTATGGAGAGAACCTTGCCGCTTGCCTTTTCCGCTTTCATTACCTCGACAGCCTCCTCGGTAGTTACGGTAAAGGGCTTTTCAAGAAGAACGTTTATACCCGCATTCAGTGCCTG
Organism: uncultured Ruminococcus sp.; assembly: GCA_964617165.1. Taxonomy (GTDB): domain Bacteria; phylum Bacillota; class Clostridia; order Oscillospirales; family CAG-272; genus UBA1740. Next base: position 7,968 of record CAZTWE010000024.1, on the reverse strand, counting down.
TATTGCGCAGGGTGCATGCTGACGGTTGTACGTGCAAATGGACACCGCATCAAGCCGGAGGCTCTTATCGTTAACCATTTCCTCTCCCGAAAGGTAGCATTTAGCTCCGTTGATACCGTATTTTTTAAAGAAAGCCTCAGCCTTGCCGGGAACAAGATCCGCACCTGCTACCACTTCTACGTCAGGCTGCTTCAAATAAGACTGCATGTGAGCTGCTGCTATCCAGCCTGTACCTATAATACCTACGCGGAGCTTTTTCGCGGTATCGACAACGGTTGTCTCCTGAGACTCCTTGAATGCATCAAGTATGTTTGACATGAAAATATCCTCCTGTTATAAAAAATCGATAAAAGCTTGCGGAACTGCTGTTCCACGGTTTAATTATACAATACAATATTTTCAATTTCAACGCGAATTTTGCCTTTTTATTGAACGATATTGACTTTTGTGGTGTTTGGTCAATATTTCTTTTTCCACTCGGCATCCACTGCCTTGCGATAAACGTCATAGGTATACCACATGCTGTCGTGTAAGAACCAATAGGTATGTGCCGAAATTGTATTTTTCCAACCTATTATGTATGCTGTAAGATCATCGACGTTGTCACCTGTGGCACCCATTATACTGCTGCCGAAATAACGGTCTGCGAGCTTGGATATTTCATCGGGGAAATAAAGATCGCGGGCACCGAACTGATGCAACAGCTCGTGAGCGAGCGTTTGCCAACGGAAGCCCGACGAGCGGCGAAAGACGGTGGAACATTCCTGCGTGTCATACTTGCCGCTGAGCTTGCTGCGCGCGAAGCTTCTTCCCTCCTCCTCGTAGGCGAGGATGAACGGGGTTTCATCGCAGCCGAGCCTCTTCTCGTAATAATTCTGCGCTTCATCTACGGTTTTTGAGCGCAAAAAATCCTTTATCAGATTAAAATCATCGTTTGGATTGGCATTTTCGGCAATGTCAAACATGAACTGATAATTCTCAAATTCAAGTGACGTACCGTATTTTGCAGCAGACTTTTCCAAAAAACGCTCCGCCTCATTCAGTGCACTGTAATACTGATCCACCGAGCTTTTTTTCCACGCTACACCGCCCCTTTGCATGAAAAAGGTTATGATAGCGACCTTTCCGCAAAGCTTGCGACTCGCTCCCTCATTCCTGCCGAGCAGGAAGAAGCTTTTTTGTATTTCGGGATAGTTTTCTACTCTGTACATAGCAAACCTCTGTCGTTTTTTGATATAATTCTATCACAAACGGCAACGGATTTCAACATATTTTCATTATTCTTTTCCGCGCCTCTTGATTTGACGGAAAAATGATGTTAAAATAGACGCATAAAACACAACGGAGAATTTCTATGACCTACGTTTCCTCTGACCTGCACGGTTACCCCTTGGAAAAATTTCTTTCCCTGCTTGATAGGGCGGGCTTCGGTGAGGACGACTATCTTTTCATCATCGGAGACGTTATCGACAGGGGCGATGACGGTATCAAGATACTCAAATGGATGATGCTTCAGCCTAACGTACAGCTTATACTCGGAAATCACGAGGCAATGATGCTCGAATGTGACTTTCTTTTTGACGAGATCAGCAACGAAAGCCTTTCGGGGCTCGGTACGCGACAGCTGACGAGCTATTATAACTGGAAGCGCAACGGTGCAAATCCAACGGTAGATGCTCTGCGTGCGCTCACGCCCGACGAGCGTGCCGATATGCTTGAATATCTGCGCGAGGCACCGCTCTACGATGCCGTTACCGTAGGCACTCGAAATTTTGTGCTTGTGCACGGTGGGCTTGGAAATTACGAGCGCGGCAAGCGGCTTGATGAGTATACGGATTTTGAGCTGCTTTGGACAAGGCCCTCGCTCAGCGACAATTATTCTTTTGATTTCATCACGGTATTCGGGCACACGCCCACCTGCCACTATTCGAAGCACTTTGCCGGCAGAATGATAAAGACGGCTACCTGGGCTAATATCGACACGGGGGCAGCGAGCGGCTACGCTCCAATGGTGCTGAGGCTCGACGATATGAAAGAATTCTACGAGGATCAGGGCTGATACGCGAAAGCTCATCAAGCGCGGCTCCCTCATTTAGCGAGGGCGAAAACAAAATCGGCGGGGTAGAAAGAAATTTCTGCCTCGCCGCTGTTTTTATATTTTCGCTGTACCATTACGGTGCAAAATCTTTGTTTTGTTACATTCTGATGGTGCAAAATCTTTTAGATTTTAGGGATTAAACTAAAATTAGTTATTAAGCCATTCTTCAAACTCGTTGTAATACGAGCTATCAGTTGTACCATCAAATCCATCATCACCGTCTACGCCATACGAACCCGTATTTTCCTCACCCGGATCCAATATAGGTCCACAACTTCCGTAGCGGCCACCATTACCGCAATCCTCATCGGTTTCCAATAATTGTGCACCATCGGAAGTGTATATAACGCCGAAAATCACATTACCGCCGTCACCACCGTCACCACCGTCTCCAGAAACACCGATCCACGGCAAGTGGTTCCAAGTATCTGTTCCGTAAGCACCGCCACCGCTACCGCCTTTTCCGCCGTTGCCTGCTACGAAGCCATTACCACCGTTACCGCCGTCTCCGCCTGCGCTCTTTTGGTCGGGTTTGTAGTCATTGCTTAAAACCGAGGGGTTACCGCCGTCTCCGCCGTCTCCGCCGTTACCGCCATTTCCATATTTAAGTTCCAAGGACGAACAGTACAAGTTGTCCAAGCTAGATATAAGAATCGGTTTTCCACCGTTACCACCGTTTCCACCGTTTCCTGCATCAGCCATATCATACATTCCGTCATTATTTGAACCATCAGTAATCTTACCGCCCTTGCCACCGTTACCGCCGTTACCGCCGATTATATGAACTTTGGCGTTAGAATTTATCACTGATACGTTTTGACAGTTGATTGCCATTCCGCCGTCTCCGCCATTTCCGCCATCTCCACCGTGGGAAGTGGCATAACCCGTCTGACCTTCACTACCATTACCGCCATCACCACCAACAACAAATATTTCTCCATCCATATCTATTATCAGTGTGTTAGCGTATATAGCCACTCCACCAACAGCTCCGGATGCGCCTGCGGAACTTCCATCACTACCTTTTCCTGCGGTAAGCGTAAGTGTTCCCGAGCCGGTTATTGTTAAATTATTCTCGGAAATGTGGAATATGTTTCCACCCGCAAAAGAAGTACCGATAGAACAAGAACCTTCAACTACAACCTCAATACTTACACCAGCATCTTGGTACGGGGATATAGCGGTTGATTCATTTGACGTGAAGTTAAAATCAACAAAGCGAAGTTTTACTTTATCGCCCACATCATAATAGCAAAGATACATTCTGAAATTGGTATATGTCTTATCCGGACTTCCAATAAATATGATTTCATTAGTTCCGTCGCATATATATATACTGTTGTATCTTGTGTCCTGAACGACTCTCGCGGTATGATTCAGAAGATTTGTATCACTCTCGTTGCGCCAATCTACTATTACTCTGTTTGCAGAAATCGCAAAAGGTGTTGAATCTATAGAGTCATATACAGTACAAAGATCCCATTTTGCATAATAGGTTTTATCACCGATACTTCCCTTAGGTACAGATGCAATCGGTTCACCTAGAAAATCGGGATTATCATACCATCCAAGAAAATGATTATATTCGGGATAGGTAACGTACGTCGGTATTGGAAGATCAAAGGTTTGGGTTTCAACTGTATATGTAATATCGTCTACGTCATTGCCGCCGTTCATGTTCGTATCTACGGTATATGTGATAATTTCCCATTCCGCATACAGTGTCATATGTCCCATAGTGCCTGTAGGTATCTGAGTTATTATTTCATCAGATAGGTCAGATCTCAGATGCCAGCCGATAAAATCATAGCCAGATTTTTCCGCTTTTGGAAGAGAAAGGATACCGCTCTCGACGGTATACGTAAGACTTCCGAGATCATTGCCGCCGTTCGTCTCTGTATTTACGATATATTCATTAATATCCCATTTTGCATGAAGCGTAAAGCTACCGTTCGTGCCCTTGGATATGCTGCTTACAGCAAGTCCGCTGTAGCTTACGTCTATATACCACCCGAGGAAGGTATATCCGCTACGCATGGGTATGGGCAGAGTAAAGCTTTCCGTTTCTACGTTATAATACTTATCGGAAACCGTATTTCCACCGTGCGTGTCAAAGCTTATAATATAATCAGTGGGGGTATGGTTAGGATAAAGCTGTATATTTTCGCACGTACCCTGAGGTATTGTGTAGCACGGTGTTCCGTCAATATACTGCCAATAGTTGAAATCGTAGCAGTTCTTAATATCCTTATCGGTTATATTAAACGACGGTGTTTCTACGGTGAACGTTTTCGTTATATCGCCCGACGTGCTGTGAAGTGTAAGCGTGTATTCGATAAGCTCCCATGCGGCATAAAGAGTTACATCCTCAACACTTCCCTTTCCTATCGCGGTAATTGCATCACCGCCAAAGTCCTCATCGGTATACCAGCCGAGGAAGGTGTATCCGTCTCGCACGGGAGTGGTAAGGCGTATCTTATCCAAAACAGTATATTTTTCGGAAGCTATGTATTCTCCACCGTTAGTTACGTAAATTATATCGTACTCATTCGTCGACCAATCGGCATAGAGTCTCATGCTGCCGTGCGAGCCTTTTGCTATATACGAAATTGCAGTGCCGTGATTTGAGGGGTTATTATACCAGCCGCGGAAGGTATATCCGAGGCGTTCATCCTCGAATTCGGGCAATTCAAACGTCTCGCTTTCAATGTTATACGTTATACTTTCAAGCTTGGTTTCAAAGCCTGTGTCAAAGTAGATATAATAGGTTATAATTTCCCATTTTGCATAGTAGACCTTAGCACCCGTGCTGCCTTTTTCAATAGACGTAACAGCCTCGCCCGCGAGCTCGGAGGTTTCATACCAGCCTGCGAAATCATATCCCGTTTTCGAAGTATCGTCCTTATCTTTAAGAGGATAGTTATCCTCTACGGTGTAGTAATCCTTTTCAATAACCGTGCCGCCATTCGTTACGTAGGTTATGGGGAATAAAATGGGAGTCCACTTTGCGTAATACGTATCTGCGCCGAGTGTGCCGCTTTCTATCACTGTTATCGCCTCACCGTCAAAGTCGGCGTTAGCATACCAGCCCGCGAAGGTATAATACTCCTTTTGGAGCTCGGTTGCTTTTGGTAGCTCCAAGCCGCTTTCGATAGTATATTCGTCACAAGGAAGCTCACTCAGAGAGTTTGTAACGTAGCTTATCCGGTGAACAACAGGCTTCCAGATAGCATACAGAGTTACGTCATCCGCAGTAGTCATATTGTAAAGTTCACCCTCATCATAGCATTTACCCGTGCCGTCACTTGTGGTACACCACGCAAAGAAAGTATAACCGGTACGCATAAATGGATTTTGGGGAAGCTCTCCCTCACCGTCAGTCGGTATCTTGAGTATGTTTTCCATAGTACCGGTGCCGCCGTTTGGCATAAAGAATATTTGATTTTCCCTAGCACCCCATACCGCATAAAGTGTATATTCAGCGTCAGTGCCTATGTAATACCACCCACCGTCAATGTATTTCACGCTACCGTCCGGTGTATCGCTCCAGCCAAGGAAATCATAGCCCTCAAGGGTAAATTCATTCTTACTAAGATAAGCACCCTCACCGTATGTGATACTCTGATTTTTCATGCTTCCGCTGCCGCCTGCCGAATCGAATTTTACAGTGTTGACGTTCGGTTTCCAGCATGCGTAAAGCGTATAGGTTTCTCGGTCTCCCATGGTATATTCGTCACCGTTGTGGAATACGGCTTCTCCATCGGGTCTGAGCGCCCACCCGTTAAAGCTATAGCCAGCTTTACCGAAGCTGTTCAGAGTAAGATTGAACACAGAGCCCCAGAGATGCTCCTCAGCCGACATCTCACCGCTATCGGCACCGTTTCCGTCAAATTTAAGAATATTGGTATCTACCTGCCATACCGCATATAGCGTGTAGGAGCTGTTCGTACCCATTGTATATTCGGCTTTGTCGATATATTCAACCTCGCCCGAGAGTGTTGTGCTCCATCCGACAAACGTATGCCCTAGTTTCGAAAACGATGCGGCAGGAAGCTTTTGACTAGCACCCGTGCTGAGTTCTATAGCGAGCATCTCGCCCTCTCCACCGTTGGGATCAAACTCAAGCTTATTTGTGTTTTCGCTAAATCTCGCATAAAGCGTTACGTCGGATGCGGTAAGCATTACACTCTCACGCGTGACAAGGCTGCCACCGCTTTCTTTCGTATACCACCCGACAAAGGCATAACCGGGCTTCGAGAGCTCTGTCGGAAGCTCTGCATAAGCTTCGGAATAAGTAACAGAAACGACGGTATTCTCAAGCTCAACTCCGTTTGCAATAAGTGTTACGTTATATTCATTGGCTACCCATTCTGCAACAAGAGTCATATCCGATCTTACGTAATCGGCAGAAAAGTCCCAAGCCTTACCGTCCTTTTTCCAGCCCGCGAACGTATAGCCCTCCTTGATAGGATCGACAGGCTTGGTTGCGGCAGTATCTCTTTTTACCGTCTGATGCGGTATTTCATCGGCACCGTTTGTATCAAAAATAACGATAGGATGCCGCTCTGCGATTGCGTAATAGCTGAAATGTGTAGTTTTAAAGGAAACCTCACCGTTCGATATGGATATATCGCTCTTCGGGATTTCCTCGTAGCTGTTCGCGGAGGCTACGTAGTAGACCGTCAGTGCACTTTCGTCATAGCCGTCGGGAATAGGAAGCGTGACCGTAACGCTACCGTCAAGCTTCAATTCTTTATTGTGACTTGTCAGCGATATATCATAAAGCTCGAATTTTTCCGATTCATTGCGTAAGGCTTCTTTAGCATCAACGTATGCGGAACTGCCGCTGCTCGCTTTTTCAACACTTACCTTGGCAAAAAGCTTATCAAATACGGATATAGCATCATTCGGTATGCTGACAGAAAGAGCCTCCGCTCGGTCTTGGATATTAGGCGTGTAAAGAATAAGAACGACAAAGCATGCCGCAACAGCAACAGCGGCAGCCGCAAAAGCTCCAACGGCTTTTTTCACAGCACGCATGCGCAAGCCCTTTGCGTATTCCTCATAGAGCTCTACGAGCTTATTTACCGTATCCCGCTCTTGGTGCTTTCCGGCATTTGCTTTAGCATGTTTATAAAGCGTTTTTACATAGATACGATCCTTGGGATATTTTTTAAAGCCCTGTGTCAGATGCGCTGCAAGGAGGATGTTAAATAATGCGTCATCCTTATACCTGTCCTTGCACTCTTCGATATCTTCTTCAATTTGAAGCTCTGCGGCTTTGTTGTTCCATGATATATCCCCTTTTTGACTATCCGAAAGAAGCGTATCAACAGAAGCCCAAAAGCTGCTAAATGCAAATTGCTTTTCGTCGGATGCATCTTTTTCCTTAATATGCCCGTAACCGCAGGTCTCACATGCCCATTTTTCGAGTCCGTCAAGATTTTTCTTCATTATCCACGTCGTTTCACGCTCGCATACCTTGCAATACTTTTTCTCGGTTTTTTCCATATTTGTTTCTCCTTTGCCATCAATCCTTTGCTGTGAAAATAAAAAGAGCGTCAACCACAGTTAACGCTCCGAAAAACGCAAACTCCGATTGTCGCTCAACAAATTAAATCAGAACGGGAATAGCTTCTACATCCTAACTTGTGGAATTTGCGTTTTTGCCAAATTCAAAAATTAGGATGCGAAAAAAGGGTATAATTATCCCTATAAAAAGAAACTACATCTTTTTCTGATTATTTGATTTGTTGAGCGTACTTATTATACCACAAAATTCTCAGAATATCAAGTCGTTTGGAATAAAAAATAGGTTTCCAAAGAAAAATTTATACCTTTGGCACCGTGGCGTGTGCTTGTCTTGATAC
>CAZTWE010000023.1:0-32632 GCA_964617165.1 uncultured Ruminococcus sp. | reverse complement strand
AATCGAACTCCCGTTACCGCCGTGAAAGGGCGGTGTCTTAGCCGCTTGACCAACGAGCCAAAGGTGGTAGCGGATGTCGGATTTGAACCAACGACCTGCCGGGTATGAACCGGACGCTCTAGCCAACTGAGCTAATCCGCCAAATGGTGTGGCCCTCTCAGACCGCTTGCATATTATATCATACGAAAACAGAAAAGTCAAGCCCTTTTGGAAATATTTTTATATTATTTCGCGTATTTTCTGCCTTTTCTGCCGAAGATGCATTTGTGCTATCAGCAAGCTGATATATCTAAAAATAACAAACGTAAATTCTCAGACTAAATGCAACTCTAAATTGCACTGTTGCATTTACTTTGAGACTTTGAGAATTTACTAAAAATAACAAAATGGGCATTTTGCCATTGACATTTGGCTCAATATATATTAAAATAACTAGAGTAGCCTATGCTGCCGCAGTGTTAGTTTTTGAAAGGAGTGCGTGTATTATGCAAAGGATTTATAATTTTTCCGCAGGTCCCGCTATGCTTCCACCGGAGGTGCTGAAGAAAGCACAAGAGGAAATGCTGTGCTACGGTGATCTTGGGATGTCCGTTATGGAGATGAGTCACAGGTCGCCTGCTTTTGGGGAGATAATACGCTCCGCGGAAAGCTCATTGCGCAAGCTTATGAATATTCCATCTAATTACCGTGTGCTGTTCGTGCAGGGCGGAGCAACAACTCAGTTTTCGGCAATCCCCCTGAACCTTTTGTCCGAGCATAAGTGCGCGGATTATATAGTTTCGGGTCAGTTTTCCGATAGGGCGATGAAGGAAGCCAAAAAATACGGTGATATCGTTATTGCCGCTTCATCCGCGGGTGCATGCCCTACGTATTCGACTATCCCCGAGACGGAAAAGAGCGATTTCAGACCCGATGCGGATTACGTGCATATCTGCTACAATAATACCATATACGGAACAAGGTATCACTACATTCCCGACACGGGAAATATCCCCTTGGTTGCAGACGTTTCATCGTGTATTCTTTCCGAGCCGCTTGACGTTACGAAATTCGGGCTTCTGTATGCAAGCGCACAGAAAAACATTGCGCCCGCAGGTTTGACGGTGGTCATCGTCCGCGAGGACCTTGTAGGCAACGCAAGAGAGGATACACCCGCTATGCTGAACTATAAGGTGCTTGCAGAGTCGGAGTCTATTTATAACACGCCCCCATGCTATTCTATATATATTGCTAAGCTGGTGTTTGAATGGCTGCTCTCTATCGGAGGACTTGAAGAGATTAAACGGCGCAATGAAAGAAAAGCAAGCCTTATTTACGATTATCTGGATAGCCAGTCCTATTATACCTCTCCCGTTGATAAAAAATGCCGCTCTATGATGAATATCGTATTCGTTACAGGCGACAAGGAGCTTGATGCAAAATTCGTGAAGGAAGCCGCAGAAAACGGACTTTGCAATCTTGCAGGGCATAGCTCTGTTGGCGGAATGAGAGCATCTATTTACAATGCAATGCCTTATGACGGCGTATCAAGGCTCGTGGAGTTTATGAAAAAATTCGCGCGTGAAAATCCCAAGCTCTGATACGTATTTGACAAAACCGTTTCGCATATCTCCGAGACGGTTTTGTTTTTTGTTAAAATTCATAAAAAGTTGTCTTGGATAAGCTGCAAATATGTCGAAAAAAAGATTTGCATTTTTTGTTGAATTGTGATAAAATATATAGTTAGAAGTAAATTATCAATGAATTCATGAATTTAATAACAGAGGAAAAAGAAAAATGATACGTACAGATTTAAGGAACATAGCAATCATCGCGCACGTTGACCACGGTAAAACAACGCTTGTTGACGAGATGCTTCGCCAAGGCGGTATATACCGCGAAAATCAGGAAATGGCTGACAGAGTTATGGACTCCGGAGACCTTGAGCGCGAGCGCGGCATTACCATTCTCGCAAAAAATACTGCTATCCACTATAAAGACGTAAAAATAAACGTCATAGATACCCCCGGTCACGCGGATTTCGGCGGTGAGGTTGAGCGTATCCTTAAGATGGTTAACGGAGTAATACTGCTCGTTGATGCAGCCGAGGGTCCCATGCCTCAGACGAGATTTGTGCTTGAGCGTGCACTCGCCATGAACCACAAGGTAATAGTTGTCGTAAACAAGATAGACCGTCCGGATGCAAGACTCGATGAGATCGCAGACGAGGTGCTTGAGCTTCTTATTGAGCTTGATGCCAGCGATGAGCAGCTTGATTCTCCTATGCTATTCTGCTCGGGCAGAGCGGGAACAGCGTCCTTTGATCCTTACACCCCCGGTACGGATCTTACGCCCCTGCTTGATAAAATAGTTGAATATATGCCTTGCCCTGAGGGCGAGGAGGAGGATCCGTTGCAGCTGCTCGTTTCCTCAATAGACTATAATGAGTTTGTCGGAAGAATAGGCATTGGAAGAATAGAGCGCGGTGTGCTTAAACAGGGGCAGGGCGTGTCTATTTGCAATTTCCACGGTGACGGAAAGTCGCACCCATCCAAAATAGTTTCGATATATCAGTTTGACGGTCTGAAAAGGGTTCCCGTTACCGAAGCTAAGGTTGGAGATATAGTTTGCTTCTCCGGCTGTGAGGATATTTCTATCGGAGATACCGTGTGCGCGCCATCGTGCGTTGAGCCGCTTGAGTTCGTAAAAGTAAGCGAGCCGACAATGGAGATGACTTTTGCTGTAAACGATTCTCCGTTTGCAGGCAAAGAGGGCAAGTTTGTAACCTCACGCCATCTTCGCGCACGCCTTTACCGCGAGCTTCTGCGTGACGTATCGCTCCGCGTTTCGGACGGTGAGACAACTGATAGCTTCCGTGTTGCCGGTAGGGGAGAGATGCATCTTTCCATTCTTATTGAAAACATGCGCCGAGAGGGCTATGAGCTTTGCTGCTCAAACCCCAGAGTGCTCTATAAAGAGATAGACGGTGTAAAATGCGAGCCTATCGAGAACGTAATAATCGACGTTCCCGAAATGTATATGGGCTCTGTAATGGAGAAGCTTGGTGCAAGAAAGGGCGTGCTTAATGACATGCAGCTTCACGGCACAAGGCAGAAGCTTTACTATACAATACCCACAAGATGCCTGTTCGGATATCGCAGCGAGCTGCTGACCGATACCCGCGGAGAGGGATTGATCTCATCTATTTTTGCAGGCTATGAGCCGTTCAAGGGCGAGATCAAGACGAGATTTACCTCATCGCTTGTTGCGAGTGAAAAGGGAATTGCAACCACTTACGGTTTGTTCCAGTCTCAGGACAGAGGACCTCTCTTTATCGGCCCTGCGACCCCTGTTTATGAGGGAATGATAGTGGGAGAAAATCCTAAGTCGGATGATATTGAGGTCAACGTTTGTAAGGAAAAGCACCTCACCGCTATACGCTCCTCGGGAGCGGATGAAAAGCTTACCCTTATCACGCCGAGACAGCTTTCACTTGAAGAGGCAATCGAATTTATTAACGATGATGAGCTTATTGAGGTAACTCCCAAGAGCATAAGACTTCGTAAGGTCGTTCTTGATACCCCCTCGCGCAAGAGAATACAGGCACAGAAGAGAGCGGCGCTCAAAGAAAATAAATAGTGTTTTTGCAAACTATTATTTGCAAAAATGCAAAAGGCTGTCTCATTAGGAATTTATGAAAATCAGATATAAAAAAGCAGTGGCGAGGCGGAAATTTCTTTCTACCTCGCCAATTTTGTTTTCGATTACGCCTAAATGCGACAGCCCCGTTTCTCTTTTATTATCCATGCCGCACTCTTCAGCTTATATAGCAGCAGTATACCTGCCGCTATGCCTATGGCTACTCTTGCCGCAAACGATCCGTTTAATATATAGAGCACGCGGGCAAAAACGGCGAGGAAGAGAAGCTTTTGCACGCTCTTTACGATACCTATGAGCGGCGATAGGCATATATGCCGCGTATTCAAAATGCCTATTACTCCCAGGAGAAAATATGAAAGTGCGGTGACTGCCGCGCAGAACACCACGGTTTTCCCCTGTAAAAGAAAAGCATTTGACAGCACCGATATTACCGCAGGTACAACTCCCGACACAACGACACCGCCCACACGCTCCTTTGCTATCGCAACGCTTGACATTACCTGAGAGAGCGAGAGCGGAAGCGGACACAGGGCAATTATAAATACGACGGGCAGCCCCGACGTATATTCCTCGGGCGCGATAATCGAAAGCAGGTCACTTGCCAGCGAAAGAAAGCATATAATAGACAAAATACATACCGTTATAAGAGTATTCAGCGTGCTTCGTATCTTGCCGAAGTCTCCTGCGCGCACCTTGCGCATTATCCACGGGCAAAGGGAATTCGTTATCCCCGAGAATACCGCGTTGAGGGCTATGCCGAGCGAATATGCTACCGAATAGATGGCAACTGCATTTCTGTCGAAATATTCGGATATAAAAAACCTGTCCGACTGAGCTATTACCATTACCGAGAAATAGTAGGGCAGAAGAGGAAGAGCGAGCTTCAGCAGTGACGTGCATATTCCCCGAACAGACGAAAAAAGCTGCTGTTTGTCCGACCGTTGCTCCCGTAACTCACCGATGCAAGAGCTAAACGTGATAACGGTAAAAAGCACTGCGCATGCCGCCATAACAGCGGATGCAACCCCAAGCTTCAGCCCGACGTGATTCATATCCTTGAAGTAATTTACGTTTATAAGTAAAATGCTGAGTATAGGAATGATGAGACTCTGAACAAGCGTAGTTACCAGCACGCTTTTCCACTTGTAGAGAAATTTGCTCTTCGATATATAAACGTTTATCAACGAGGTGCTTATCATCATAATATATAAAAGCACCTCAGCGCCCGAAAAAAGTGCCGGTGCATGAATTATGCGGCGTATCAGTATAAATACAGCGAAAACAGCTGTTGAGCACAGAACGGATATCGCAGATGCAACAAGGACACATAGGGAGCAAGCTTCTCGGTACTTTTGAAACACCCGTATTATAACGCTGCCCGACAGCTCAAGGGAGCCGAGTACAAGCAGCACGGATAAATAGCTTGAAAAAAGGGAATACGTGCCGTACTCGGCAGGAGTCAGCAACCTTGTGAATATAGGGGTAAAAACGAGCGCACACGCCTTTGCGGCAAGATTGCTCACGGTAAAGAATACAGAGGCGCGCGCAGGCACGTTCATTCTGTTAAGTGGGCTGTTTATACATTCGCATGCCGATGATTTGTTTTCGCTTGATTTCATTTTTTGTGCCCCCTTATCATACTTTTAATTATTTTTTGCGCTGCAAAGAAAAATAACAGAGGTAAAATATGCAACTATTGAAGTTGAATTCCCAAATTACCTCTGATTGGAATATAAAATTAAACCGAATCACAGTTTTTTTGCACGGGCATCAAAAAAACTTGCAAAATACTTGATTTTAATGTTGTAATATGGTAAAATAGAGCATATTTAGTTATATTGGAGGTTTTAATATATGTTCAAATCCGAATATTTAAACGATCTTATGGCTCGTGTTGAGCGCCGAAATCCCGGTGAGAGCGAGTTCCACCAAACGGTACGCGAGGTACTTCTGTCTATCGAGCCTGTGCTTGAAAAACGCCCCGAGTATATAAAGGCAGGCGTTATAGAGAGACTTGTCGAGCCTGAAAGAATTATAAAATTCCGCGTTCCGTGGGTTGACGATAACGGCAACGTAGTTGTAAATCGCGGCTTCCGTATTCAGTTTAACAGTGCTATCGGTCCTTACAAGGGCGGCTTGCGCTTCCACCCCAGCGTTAATGAAAGTATTATCAAATTTCTCGGCTTCGAGCAGACCTTTAAGAATTCTCTTACAGGCTTGCCCATGGGCGGCGGCAAGGGCGGCTCGGACTTTGACCCCAAGGGAAAATCGGATATGGAGGTCATGCGCTTCTGCCAGAGCTTTATGACAGAGCTTGCAAAGTACATAGGTGCCGATACCGACGTACCCGCAGGTGATATCGGTGTTGGAGCAAGAGAGGTAGGATACCTGTTCGGTCAGTACAAGCGCCTCCGAGACGAGTTCACGGGAGTGCTTACAGGTAAGGGCTTACCCTACGGAGGCTCGCTTATCCGCCCTGAGGCAACAGGCTTCGGAGCAGTTTACTATACGGTTGAGATGCTGCGCGATTTCGGTGAGGATATAAAGGGAAAGACCTTCGCTATATCGGGCTTCGGAAACGTTGCATGGGGTACTGCGCTCAAGATAACAGAGCTTGGCGGTAAGGTCGTTACTATCTCAGGTCCTGACGGATACGTTTACGACGAGGACGGTATCAATACCAAAGAAAAGATAGATTATATGACAGAGATGAGAGCATCCTGCCGCAACAGAGTAGAGGACTATGCGGATAAGTTTGGCGTACCTTTCTTTAAGGGTCAGAAGCCTTGGGGCGTTAAGGTTGACGTAATAATGCCCTGTGCTACGCAGAACGAGGTGGATATGGAAGAGGCAAAGAAGATCGTTGCCAACGGTGTTAAGTATTACGTTGAGGTATCGAATATGCCTACGACAAACGAGGCTGTTGCCTATCTTATGGAAAACGGCGTAGTGGTTGCACCCTCAAAGGCGGTCAACGCAGGGGGCGTGTCGGTTTCCGGTCTCGAAATGTCACAGAACTCGATGCGCTATTCATGGAGTGCCGAGGAGGTTGACGAGAAGCTCAAGGATATTATGAAGAATATCTATAAGACCTCGGTTGCGGCAGCACGTGAGTTCGGCATGGAGGGTAATCTTGTAGCAGGTGCAAATATTGCAGGCTTTATAAAGGTTGCGGATGCTATGCTCGCTCAGGGTGTGGTGTGATCGACATTGAAATATAAATATGGCAGGCTCGCCGAATTAAGCTTCGGTAATGAGCCTGCCGTTTTTTATTTTTTATTTGTACGAAATAATATTTGAAAGTATCTTTCCGGCAACCGGGTACGTGAGGTTGTTCAGAAGCTCAAAGGAGCTGAGGATAACACGTCCCTTGCCGTATTTTGCACCCGGCATTGCATGCAGCGATGCATACGACATTTCAACTTCGTAGTATCCCGTGAGGAAACCGGGGCAGAGTGCAAACTCCGGAGCGTTGTCCATCTCAAATGCGCGGTGGGGGAAGGTAACACCGAAGCATGTGAGACCTGCCAGCTTGGTTTTTATACCGCTGAAAACAGCTCGGTCGGCAAGCACGTATTCCTTGTGGTACAGCCAGTCGTTGCGCTTAGTCATTCTTATGTTCGTGAATATGCTCTTCATCGCATCAAGATTTTCTGCATTCTCAAACGTGTTTGCATCAAGGAAGAATACGGTAGCTCCGCGGCTCGCCGCATCCAAAAGACGCTTGGTATCTGCGAGGTCTGTATATCCTGCGATAACCGTTGCAGAGCTTACAGTGTCATCAAAATCGCACAGCTCGGTAACGTTTTCTCTGACAAATTCCTTTGCTACATCTGAAAGTCCGATAGCGTATACCTTTTCCGTGGGCTTTTTGAACTCCGCCTTATCCGTTACTCTGAAAGCAGTGGCAGTAGCAGCGGGCACACCCCGGCGCAGATTTGCTGTAAATCTGTAGCTGCCCTCGGGAAGATCGAGCTTTATTTTGCGCTTCATGATAGCGTTAACGAATACGTTCTCGTCCACGTCAAATTCTTCGCTGAATATAAGGTAAGTGCCCTCATCGTCCTCAATTCCGAAATCTGCAACGTATTTGCCTGAGCGAAGCACGTTATCGTTTGCAAGAACGGCTTCAAGCTCTATTTCATCCCCTCTGTAAAGCTCGGGAGTTACAAACAGAGAGAAGCGTAAAGGCGCCCAACCGTCCGAAACAGCATCAAACATCAGAGGCTTCCACTTGCGCCAATAGCTCCAAAGTCCCTCACCGCACATACCGTGGTCAAGCAGACCTGTAAGAGAATAGCCGCAGAAATAGGGATTTGAACGGATGCAGTCGAATACACGCTTTCTCTCGTCTGCATTGACTCTCTGGCTCTCCTTGAGCAGCGCATCGGGGAATGGGAAGAGCTTGTCAAGCCCAAACGCGTAGAAGTCCTTTTCAAAGGCACGTGTCTGATATTCGAGCCATGAAGCATCGGGCAGATCAAGTCGCTCACCGCGCTCAATGAAGCCCTTGTATTCCTCTGAAACGTGGAACTGTGAGCCAATACCCGTTTCCGAAATAAATACGGGGAGCGGATAATCCTTACCTATCGTTCTGTAAAGATTGGTGCATCTTGCCGTCATGGGAGCGCGACAGTAGAAGTGATTGTCTCCGACGGATACGTAAGGGTCTTTCTCGTTGAACAGATCGGGTCTGCCGTCATTGCCCCAAACGTTTTCCCACACTGTTGAATAAGGATTACTTGCAGAGCCGATGGAAACGTCAAAATCAAATCTTCCACTGTTGAGAATGATAAGCCTTGTGGGGTCAAGCTCTCTTGCACGGGGGAGAAATTCGCAAGCGGTTCTGAAAACGCTGTTATTCTTTGTCTCGTTGAGGAGTCCGAACGCAACGACAGAGGTGTGATTTCTGTCTCTTATTATCATCTTTTCGGTTGCATCAACGTAACGCGCCAGCATAAGCTTCTCGTCACCCACGGGCATTTCAGGATGCTTTTCATTTACACGTTGGTATTCCTCGTCATTGCTCCATTTTTCCCACATTGAGTAACCCATGCACCATGAAGCAAGACATTCTTCCCAGATAAGCAGACCTATTTCGTCTGCAAAATCAAGCTGCTCGGGTCTGAAAAGTCCTGCTATCGCGCGTATCATATTGAAGCCTGCTGCTTTTGCATACGTAAAGTCGCGAGTGAGAAGCTCGGGGGTAGTCGGGAACATCAGCCCCACGGGGAAGGCATTTCCCGAATGAGCCGATTTTATGAATATCTTTTTGCCGTTAAGGTAGAAAAATCCGTCCTTAACAACAAATTCTCTGAAGCCTGTTTTCTGAGATATTATGTGCTCACCGTATTCACTCTTCAACGATAACTCGACACGGTAGAGGTGCGGATTGTCAACGTCCCAAGGAATGAACTCCGAAAGTGTTATATCCGTTACAAGCTTTCCATCGCCCGAGGCAACCTCGGTATCAATAGTTTTTGATACGATCTTATCCGTGAAGCTGTTGTTTTCATAAACCGTGACCGCAAGCTTTGCCGCAACGCTCTCAGGTGCCTTTGAGAAGGTATCAAGCATTATTTTTATGGTTCCGCTCTTAAGATCCGCGTGAATGAATTTTTCGGATATATATACCGAGGGAAGCACGGAAAGCGTAACACCGTACCATATTCCGCCGTGATTGAGGTTGGAGCCCGCTCTCTTATTCAACACCTTATTTCTGTGAGGCGTGTTTATAAGATTGAGACCGTCTATCTCCTTTGCAACAGGGTTTATAACGCGCACGGCAAGCAGGTTTTCTTCTCCGAATTTCAAAACGTCGCTGACGTCAAATGAAAACGGGGTCTCACCGCCCTCGTATGAGCCGAGGTATACCGAATTGAGCCAAACTTCCGCTTTATAGTCTACTCCGCCGAAACGAATTATTGCACATTCACCCTCACCGACGTTGATGTCCGGCACAAAGGAGCACCAATAGTATGCAACTCCGTGATATTCGGGGAAGAACTGCTGAATTATGGACGGAACGTGTGCCGTAACAGCAGTATCACGAACGGCATTTTCCCAGCCCTGCGACTTTCCGACGTTATTCTCGTCCGTCGCAATAAACCAACCGGTATTAAGATCAAACTTTTTGTTATCCATCTCAAACCTCTCCTGTATTATTTATGTTGTGCATCAATCAAGCCCGATCAAGGCTTTAATTTTCTTGATTACAGTTTAACACATATTATTAAATAATTCTATATAATTTTCATCAAAAAACATTGAAAAATATGCATTTTATGAGCACGTAAAAAAACAAAGCTTTAAATTATAAAAATATGATGCATATAAAAGAGGCTAGCTCAAGTTCAAAAAAGCGAGCTAACCTCTGATTATATTGTTTTTTAAAAGCCTACGATGCGATGCTTATTCTGGTTATTGCGCGTGCAAGCTTCGCTCTCGCGATATCAAGCTCACGCGCATCCCTGGCGTTCCTCATGCGTTCTTCCGCTGCCGTCTTTGCACGCCTTGCGCGCTCGATATCTATATCCTCGGCAAACTCAAAAGTAGTTGCAACCACTGTCACACCCTCTGATGATGCCGTCACAAAGCCGCCCGATACCGCGGCAAGCTTTTCGCTACCGTCAAGCAATGCAAGCTTCGCACGGCCCGTTCCGAGTACTGCAAGAAAGTCTGTATGACCTGCAAGCAGCTGCACCTCACCGTCCTTGGTCGTTACGAGTATGCTTTTCGCTACCCCTGCGAATACCTGTCCGTCAGGGCAAACTATTTTTACATATAGATCCTTCATTAGCTAAAATCCTTTGCTTTGGATTACTGCTGCAAGCCCTTTGCCTTTTCAACCGCCTCGTCGATGGTTCCCACAAAGAGGAACGCCGATTCGGGAAGATCGTCGTGCTTGCCATCTATTATCTCGCGGAAGCCGCGAATAGTTTCCTTGAGAGGAACGTACTTGCCGGGTATTCCTACGAACTGCTCTGCAACCGTGAATGGCTGAGAGAGGAAGCGCTGTATCTTTCTTGCACGGTTTACCGTGAGCTTATCCTCCTCGGAAAGCTCATCCATACCCATGATAGCAATAATGTCCTGAAGCTCCTTGTAACGCTGAAGAATACTTTGTACAGCGCGTGCAACCTCATAGTGCTCTATTCCGACAATATCGGGCGAGAGCATACGTGACGTGGAGTCAAGAGGATCAACTGCGGGGTATATGCCGAGCGATGCAATGTTTCTTGAAAGAACCGTAGTTGCATCAAGATGTGCAAAGGTGGTTGCGGGAGCGGGGTCTGTAAGGTCATCTGCAGGCACGTAAACCGCCTGAACAGAGGTTATAGAGCCTTTTTTGGTGGACGTGATCCTCTCCTGGAGCGCACCCATTTCACTTGCAAGGGTAGGCTGATATCCTACCGCAGAGGGCATACGTCCAAGGAGTGCCGATACCTCCGAGCCCGCCTGAGTAAATCTGAATATGTTGTCGATGAAAAGAAGCACGTCCTGCCCCTGTCTGTCACGAAAATATTCCGCCATGGTAAGACCGGATAGCGCAACTCTCATTCTTGCTCCGGGCGGCTCGTTCATCTGACCGTACACAAGCGCGGTTTTTGAAATAACGCCCGATTCCTTCATTTCATTATAAAGATCGTTACCCTCGCGCGTACGCTCACCGACACCGGAGAATACCGATATACCGCCGTGCTGCTTTGCAATGTTGTTGATAAGCTCCATTATAAGAACGGTTTTACCAACGCCCGCACCGCCGAACAAGCCTATCTTTCCGCCCTTGGCGTAAGGAGCGATGAGGTCAACGACCTTGATACCGGTCTCAAGTATCTCACTGCCGCCCTCCTGCTCCGAGAAGGATGGGGGATCGCGGTGGATGCACCATCTTTCCGTGTTTTCGGGAGTGGGAGCATCATCAACAGCCTCACCGAGTACGTTGAAAATTCTGCCGAGGGTCTCTGCTCCGACGGGAACGGTAATTCCCGTACCCGTATCGATTGCAGCCATCCCGCGCGACATACCATCGGTTGATGACATCGATATACATCTTACAACGTCATCACCGAGCTGCTGCGCAACCTCGCAAACGATTTTTTTGCCCTCATGCTCGATCTCAATAGCGTTGAGCAGATCGGGAAGGTGCCCGTTTTCAAACTTTATATCCAGCACGGGTCCTATGATCTGTATGATCTTTCCTACATTTTTCATGCTTTAAAAAGTAGTCCTTTCTTCATATCAAAGCGCCTCTGCGCCCGAAACGATTTCGGTAATTTCCTGAGTGATGACAGCCTGACGCGCCCTGTTGAATTTGAGCCTCAGATCGCCTATCATTTCTTCTGCGTTTTTATTTGCCGAGTTCATGGCGCATCTTCGTGCTCCGCATTCGGAGGCAACCGCTTCGCATACGCCTGAGTAGAGCATACCGCCTATATATTGCGGAATTATCATTGAAAGCATTTCGTCAATATCGCCTTCGTAAAGCGGCTCCGGAGTGCCCTTTGCATCCTGCTTCAAGGGCAGTATTTCCTCGCATACGGGAAGCTGTGTCAGCATTGATACAAATTTCGTATATATCAGCTTAACAGACGTAAACTCACCGGCAACGAACGTATCCGTTATGCTCTTTGCCATTTTTAACGAGTCACCTACGCCTATCTGCGCTGCAAACGCAAGCTCCGATGAGAAAATGGTGCGACCGCGGCGCGAGAAATAGTCGAGAGATTTTTTGCCTATAGGAAGATAAATTCCTCCTCCCGAGCTGTCATGTGATGCCGCAAGCTTGAAAATATTGCTGTTGTAGCCGCCTGCAAGTCCTCTGTCGCCCGCTATGACGATGTACAGAGTACGTCCGTCTCTTACCTCGGAGAAAGGAGAATCTGTGCCCGAGCTCACAGAGCTGAGGCTTGATACCGTTTCGCAAAGAACTTTCATATAAGGCTTCACGCTCTCTGCTATTTCCTTAGCGCGGCGCAGCTTAGAGGTCGCGACGAGCTCCATGGCCTTGGTGATCTGCATGGTACCCTCAACGCTCTTTATTCGGTTTTTGATCGTGTTCATTGACGCACCGGACATTTTGCAGGTACCTCCTTGAGATTGATAGATTATTCACTCTTTCCGAAAAATTTAGCTTTGCAAAGCTCAATGCTCTCGCGAAGCTCAGCCTCACTCTCAGGCGAGAGGGCTCCGCTCTCGCGTACGGAAGCAAGCAGCTCATCGCGCGAGGCTGTAAGATATTCGAAAAGCTCCTCCTCAAAATCGTGTATACGCTCTGTGGGTATATCCGAGAGAAGATTATTTACAACGGCATATATTATAGCTACCTGAAGCTCTACGGGGATAGGCGAGTTTCTGTTCTGCTTGAGAACCTCAACTATTCGCTTACCCTGCTCAAGGCGCGCCATGGTGTCGGCATCAAGATCCGAGCCGAACTGCGCAAAGCCCTGCAGCTCTCTGTACTGAGAATAAAGCAGCTTCAGCGAGCCTGCAACCTTTTTCATAGCCTTTATCTGAGCGTTTCCTCCGACACGCGATACCGAGATACCGGGGTTGACGGCGGGGCGAACGCCCGAATGGAACAGCTCTGTTTCAAGGAATATCTGACCGTCCGTAATGGAAATAACGTTTGTGGGAATATATGCGGAAACGTCTCCTGCCTGTGTTTCAATGATAGGAAGCGCAGTGAGAGAGCCTCCTCCATACTCGGGTGCAAGCCTTGCCGCACGCTCGAGAAGTCTTGAATGAAGATAGAATACGTCACCGGGATACGCTTCTCTGCCCGGAGGACGTCTTATAAGAAGCGAAAGTGCTCTGTATGCCACAGCGTGCTTTGAAAGATCGTCGTAAACTATAAGCACGTCCTTGCCCTGATCCATGAAATATTCACCGATAGTACAGCCCGAATAGGGGGCAATATATTGCAGGGGAGCGGCATCCGATGCGGTTGCGGATACAACTATGGTGTAATCCATAGCACCGTTTTGGTAAAGGGTGTCCACAACGTTCGTTACGGTAGACTGCTTCTGACCTATTGCAACGTATATGCATATAACGTTCTGACCGCGCTGATTGATTATAGTATCGGTTGCAATTACCGTTTTACCGGTCTGCCTGTCACCGATAATAAGCTCTCTTTGACCTCTGCCTATCGGGATCATTGCGTCTATAGCCTTTATTCCCGTTTGCAGGGGGACAGAAACCGATTTTCTTTCGATTATTCCGTGGGCAGGACTTTCGATAGGTCTGTATTCGACCGCTTCGATAGGACCCTTACCGTCAATGGGATTGCCGAGAGCATCTACGACTCTTCCTATCATTCCCTCACCGACGGGTACGGAAACGACCCTGTCGGTACGCTTTACGACACTGCCCTCACTGATTCCTACGTCGTTACCGAGAAGCACCGCACTGATGCAGTTTTCTTCAAGGTTGAGAGCCATACCGTACGTGCCGTTGGTAAATTCGAGCAGCTCGTTTGCACGGCACTTATCTATTCCGTGAACCTTTGCAATACCGTCACCGACTGAGATGACGTAGCCCACCTCATCCTGTACGACTTGTTTCGAATAGTTACGGATCTGCTCTTTGATTATTTTGCTGATATCTTCGATCTTTGACTGCATTATATCACCAACTTCTGTTTAGAGTAGAGTATTTTTGAGACTTCTCTCTATCTGAGTAAGTCTTGTTTTAAGCGAGCCGTCGAGCTGAGTGCCCATATAACGCAGCTTAATTCCGCTTAAAATGCTTTCATCAATAATATTATTGACAGTAACAGCTTTACCTGTGATCGCTTCAAGCTTTTTCCTGATTGCATCCTTTTGCCCGGGTGTCAGCGGTACTGCGCTGATAGCTTCAGCCTCAATGATACCGCGTGCATCGTTATAGAGTGAAACGTATTCCTTTGCAATAGCCGAAAAGGCGTTTACCGAGTGCCGCTCGCAGAGAATACAGAGCAGATTTTTCACCGACTCGTCAACCGATGCGAATGCATTTGTTATCAGCGAGAGCTTTTCGGGCACAGAGAGCGCAGGCGTGTCGCAAAGAGCGATGTAAGAGGGATTTTTATTAAGCACGTCGCGGCATACCTTAACGTCGCGGAGCGCAGCATCGGTAGTGCCAAGCTCCTCGGTAAGGGAAAAGAGCGCGAGTGCGTAGTCTACAGCCCCCGTCATTCGTCTTCACCAAGCTTATTGATAAAATCGTCAATAAGCTGCTCGTGATCCTTTGCGTTTATATCGCGCTCGATAACGGCAGACGCGATACTGACAGCCATATCCGAGATCTCGTCCTTGACCTCGTTTATTGCGTTTTTCTTTTCAAGTGCGATCTGTTCCTCAGCGCGTGCTAGAGTACGCTCCGCCTTTGCGTTAGCATCGCGAAGTATCTCTTCCTCGCGCAGCTGAGCACGGCGTACAGCCTTTCTCAGTATCTCGTCACATTCCTCGTCTGCATGCGAGATCTTTTCCTCATATTCCGAGCGCATAGCCTCAGCGCTTGCCTTGGAGCTTTCGGCATCGGAATACATACCGTCGATCTCTTCCTTTCGGGAATCTATCATGTTTTTGACAGGCTTGAAAAGAAGCTTTTTCAGGAAAACATAAAGTATGATCAGGTTTACCCACGCAAGAAGCATGGTAAAGAAGTTTACGCCTATAAAATCTTCAAATGCATTAAGTACAACTTCCATACTTATGACCGTTCCTTAGTTCACACCCATAAATATGAGAAGAAGCGAAATAACGAGAGAGTAGATACCTGTGGTTTCGGTAATAGCGCATCCGAGAATCATGTTCGTACGGATGGTGCTTGCCATCTCGGGCTGGCGTGCCATACCCTCAAGTGCCTTACCTACCGCATTACCCTCTCCGATAGCGGGACCGATAGCTCCGATACCCATACAAAGAGCCGCACCAAGTGCTCTTGCTGCCATAACAATTGCTTCTGCAATACCCATTTTGTTTTTCCTCCGGAATATAAATATTTTTTATTTTTGATTTGAATTTATTTCTTTTCGGGAAGCTCCTCAGGAGGTGGATTTGCCATTCCTACGTATACCATCGTGAGAAGGCAGAATACGAATGCCTGAACGAAGCCCGAGAAAAGATCAAAGTAAATTGAAAGAAATGCGGGGATACCTGCCTGTAAGAAAGGTATATTACCGAGAAGTCCGGGCAGCCATCCGAAAAGAAGATTTGAGGCTGCTGCAAGTGCCGCATATACAAGAGACGTAAGAACTCCGCCTCCCGCAACGTTACCGAAATGACGGAATGCCAGGGAGATAGGCTGAGCTATTTCGGATACGATATTCATAGGTGTCATTACAACTATCGGCTCGGTAAAGCCTTTAAGCCATGCCTTGAAGCCGAAATTCTTAATGTTTGATGCCCATACCATTACCGACGTGACGAGAGCCCAGGCGAGAGTTACCGAAAGATCCGCCGTTGTGGAACGGAATATCTGCGTCATACCGAGTAACGAGCCTATCATAGAGGACAGGAAGAGCGTGCCGATATAAGGCGCGAATTTCGCGTTGTGCTTTCCCATGGTGTCCTCAACCATTCCGTAAAGCATTGATACCAGCTTTTCGGTGATTATCTGCCAGCCGCCGGGCTTTCTCTTTTTGAGATTTCTCCCGAGAAAATACGCGGCTACTATGAGCAAAACGGTCACTGCTATCAGAGAGATAGCGGTTTGAGTTATATTGATATAAGTGCCGAAAAAGGGAATTCTGAAATATATTTTGGCACCGTTTACGCTCAGATCCATATCAGCTCTCCTTTCTTTTCAGCATTTCCGATACGGTGAGTATCGGACGGAACATAAACAGGGGGACAAGCGTTGCGATAAGATCGAATTTCTTTGTTACAAACGCAACGATAAGTGCGAGCACCATAGTTGCCGTACGTATAAAATAGGATAGCTTTATCGCATTTTGCAGCTTGAGTTGATTTTCCCTCGCAAATCTTGCCGCCGCATCATCGGTGCCTGACGTATCCTCATCGGTCGCGGAGTCGGAGATGCTCTCTTCAGCCGAGACACTCGGAAGGTCAGCTCCGACAAGTATATTGTCAAGCGCACGGTTTACCGATATGCTGAGTATGATAAAATTCAGCACGGATACCGCGCTGCCGAGTAAAACACCCGTTACGACGGTATAGTTGAATTTTTGAAGAATAAGATACACCGCAACCGTCAGCACGCTCACAACGATCTCGCCGATAGCTAAAAAAACGGTTTCTCTCATCGGAATTTTACCGGAATTCATACCGATGCCTATTGCCTCCCTTCGTGGGATGAATTTTGCCGCTCAACGGCCTCAAGAGCACGTGAAGCTCTCAGAATAAATACGACCATTGAATAAAGGCCTGAAAATACTCCGAGCAGGATCAGAACAACGTATATCCATGAGCCGACGGGCGTATATTTGTCAAGCAGCCATGCGAAAAGGAACATTATCGCAATGGGCGACAAAAGACTCACTATAGATTGAAAGACTATGTTTATGACGTATGTAGGCGTTATGATCCTTTTGTAATTGGGTCTGTTTTGTTTGTTCATCTCTTCTATGATAACACTTAATTTTCAAAAAATCAAGACGTGTGGCATAAGTTACAATTTATTCACGCTTGCAGGCACCGTCATACACCCGAAAGGTGCCGTTCTATCTTGTCTATGATCATGCCGTAGGCAACAGGGTTTTTGCCGCCCTCAGGCACTATGATGTCGGCACGCTGCTTGCTCGGCTCAACGAATGCATCGTGCATAGGCTTGACCGTCGTCAGATACTGTTCGATGACCGAATCAAGAGTTCTGCCTCTCTTCTTTACGTCACGCATTATCCTGCGTATGATGCGCACGTCAGGCGAGGTGTCAACGAATATCTTCATATCAAGGCGTGAGAGTATTTCTTCATTCTCAAATATGAGAATACCCTCGAGGATTATTACGTCTGCCGCCTCAACGTGTCTTATATCGTTACTTCTGTCATGCACGGTGTAGTCGTATATCGGGCAATCGACGTCAATACCGCGGCGGAGCATATCAAGGTGGCTTATGAGCAGCTCCGTGTCAAATGCCGAGGGATGATCATAGTTAATCTGTGCGCGCTCCGGTTCGGGAATACTTTTCTGAGACTTGTAATAATCGTCATGGCGAAGCATGGATATTCTGTTCCCGAAATAAGCCGCGATGTTATTGGCAAGGGTGGTTTTTCCGCTTCCCGAGCCGCCTGCTATACCGATGATGAGTGTGTTGCCCATAGCCTTTCTCCTATATTATTTTTTCGTAGATCATTTTGCCTGTATCCGGCTTGGTGTCCGAAAGCGATATGCTATCCTTTACGATAGCCAACGTCTCTGCAAGAGCTTCCGATTTATCTGTATAAAGCTGTGCTATAACGTCACCTGACTCGACACGGTCCCCGGGTTTCTTTATAAGAATAATTCCCGCGCGAGGATCTATCACGTCAGACTTCGTAGCTCTGCCCGCTCCGAGCTTCATTGCCGCGATGCCTATGCGTTCGGCATTGCAGGAGCTTATATAGCCGCTGCGATCCGCCCTCAGAGCCTCGGTGTGCTTTGCCTCACCGAATTTTGACGGATCCTTCGCATAGGAGACATCAGCTCCCTGCGCTTCTATCCATTCGCAGAATTTTTTAAATGCCTTGCCCGAATAGAGCATATCCTCGGCACGTCTGCGAGCCTCGGCCTCGGTGCATACCAGCGATAGCTCTATCATAGCCGATGCGAGCGATAGGCATACCTCGGTGAGATCGTCAGGGCCCATTCCGTGCAAAACGTCAATTGCCTCTTTTACTTCAAGGGCGTTCCCTATCGCATGACCGAGAGGGATATCCATGTTGGTAATAAGCGCCGCGGTTTTTCTTCCGCGAAGCTTTCCTATAGTTACCATGGTACGGGCAAGCTCCTTTGCCTGCTCGGGCGTGCTCATGAACGCACCGCTTCCGCATTTTACGTCAAGCACGATAGAGCGGGTTCCCGCTGCAAGCTTTTTGCTCATTATAGACGAGGCGATAAGCGGTATACTGTCCACTGTCGCAGTTACGTCACGCAGGGCGTAAAGCAATTTGTCGGCAGGCGCAAGATTTGCACTCTGACCTATAACGCAAAGTCCGCAATTCTTTGCCTGAGTGCGAAACTCCTCAGGGGTAAGAGAGGTCCTGAAGCCCGGGAATGACTCCAGCTTATCAACGGTACCGCCCGTATGCCCAAGCCCTCTTCCGCTCATTTTGGCAACGATGCCGCCTGCCGCAGCTACTATGGGAGCTACGATAAGCGTGGTCTTATCTCCTACACCGCCCGTTGAATGCTTGTCAACGCTCCTCTCACCGAACATACTGAGATCAACGGTATCTCCCGATCTTGCCATAGCATCGGTGAGCACGGATATCTCAGCTTCCGTCATGCCTTTAAAATATATTGCCATAAGCAGGGCAGACATTTGATAATCGGGGATTTTTTCGGCTGTATAAAGAGATATAAGCTCGCGTATCTCTTCTTCCGAAAGCTCGCCGCCGTGTTTTTTCTTTTCTATAAGATCGTACATTCTCATTGTGTGATCCTCACTCAGTTCAAATTGCTTCGTCCGAAGCCCTCCGGTAACAGGTCGCTTAGCGTATAGCTTTTCTCCTCGCGCCCGTCAAAGAGTATTATCTCAAAATCTCCATCGCAGAATTCAGCCATGACCTGGCGGCATACACCGCAGGGCGGAGAATAGGACGTGGGAGAAGCACCGCGCTTGCCTCCGACAACGGCAATAGCCGAGAACTCACGCTCACCGCTGTGTATTGCACTGAAAAACGCAACGCGCTCAGCGCAAACCGTTGGAGAATAGGATGCGGATTCTACGTTAGCTCCGGTTATGACCTTTCCGCTTTTTGTCATAAGAGCCGCACCTACCGCAAAATCCGAGTAGGGGCAATAGCTCATATCGCGAGCCGCGAGGGCTTTGGATATAAGCATATCCTTTGTTTCTTTATTCATACCGTCACCTCAGAAGTCGGAGCGAACTCCGAGATATTCACAAACCTTTGCCGCAATATTTGAAAATCCTCTCAGTGTTCCGAGATTTTCCCCCGATATATCCGAGTTCAGGATGAGAAGCGGAACGTACTCGCGCGTGTGGTCTGTGCTGCTGTCCGAGGGGTCGCACCCATGGTCTGCGGTTATCATCAGCACGTCGTCTGCTCCGAGCGATTTTACAAATTCTCCGAGCCAACTGTCAAATTCACTGAGTGCCACGGCATAGCCCGATGCATCCTGACGGTGTCCGTAAAGCATATCGAAATCAACCAGGTTTACAAAGCACAGCCCATGGAAATCGCGAAGAGCAAGCTTTGCCGTCGTTTCCATACCCTCACCGTTGCCGTGAGTAGGATAGCTTTCGGTAATTCCCGCCATAGCGAAGATATCACCGATCTTTCCAACGCCTATAACGTCAAGCCCCGCCTCTTTTATACGGTCAAGTGCCGTACCGTGCGGAGGTATCAGTGAAAAATCACGGCGGTTTGCCGTTCGCTTGAAGTCTCCCGGTGTACCTACGAACGGTCTTGCTATGACTCTGCCGACACCGTGCTCACCCGAGAGCAGCTCTCTTGCCGCACGGCATATAGAGTACAGCTCCTCAGGGGGGATCAGCTCCTCGTGGGCAGCGATCTGAAACACGCTGTCAGCCGAGGTGTAAACTATAAGCTTTCCCGTTTTGAGATGCTCCTCGCCAAAGTCTCGTATAACGTCCGTTCCCGAGTAGGGGAGATTGCAAAGAACTCCGCGCCCTACCTTTTTTTCAAATGCCGAGATTATTTCCTCGGGGAAGCCATTGGGATACGTCGGCATGGGTGAGTCGGAAACAATACCCGCTATCTCCCAGTGTCCGATGGTTGTATCCTTTCCGCGGCTCAGCTCCATTACGCGTGCATAAGCGGCTGTGGGAGATGCCGCCTGAGGCAGGCAGGTGACACCGTCTGTATTCCCAAGCCCCATCCTTGTGAGATTTGGGATGTTGAGCTTGCCCGAGGCATGAGCGCTCCTGAGAGTATTCGCACCAACGTCACCGAAATCGGCAGCATCGGGAGCTTCGCCTATGCCGAACGAGTCAAGCACTATAAGAAAGACTCTTTTTTTCATTTGTCCCTCCGAAAAACGTTATTTCTGTATCTTTATAGCCACCTCAAGAGCTATTTTCATCATGTCTGTGAAGCTCGTCTGCCTTGCATCCGAATCAAGAGCTTCTCCTCGCATAATGTGGTCGGATACGGTACAGATAGCAAGTGCGCGCTTTCCCGCAGCCGCAGCGTTCATGTAAAGGGCAGCCGCCTCCATTTCAACACCGAGGACACCCATTTTGCGCCATCCGTCGTTGAATTTAGGGTCTGCATGATAAAAGATGTCCGAGGAGAGCAGATTTCCTACCTTGTAACGCACACCGAGAGCCTTTGCCTCGTTTACGGCAAGCTCCAGCATGTCATAGTTGGCTATAGGAGCAAAATTGCCACCGAGACCGTACTGCTCCTGATAGCAAGAATTAGTGCACGCGCCCATGCCTATTACAATGTCTCTTAGCTGTATATCGTCGGCAAGACCGCCCGCAGAGCCTATTCTGATTATGTTGTCAACTCCAAAGAAATTGAAAAGCTCGTAAGAATAAATACCTATTGAGGGCATTCCCATTCCGCTCGCCATAACGGACACGGGCGTACCCTTATACGTGCCGGTGTAGCCCTGAATTCCTCTTACGTTATTGACAAGCTTTGCATCGTCAAGAAACGTTTCGGCAACGAATTTTGAACGTAAGGGATCGCCGGGCATAAGTACGGTTTTCGCAAAATCCTCCGGTAACGCTTTTATATGGGGTGTATATTTGTCACTCATGGTGTTATCCTTTCTTTGATCAGTAGTTTCCCGTGTTGCTGTCGTTTTTTGCTATTTTTACGACACGGCTCGTTCCGAGCCTTGATGCTCCGAGGACAATGAAGTCCTCGGCATCTGCGAGCGATGCGATACCGCCCGCCGCTTTGATAAGCACACCGTCACCGATATGCTTTGAGAAGAGTATAACGTCCTCTCTGGTTGCTCCGGCTGTAGAAAATCCCGTAGAGGTCTTGATGTAATCGGCTCCCGCCTCGGTAACTATACGGCACATCTCTGTTTTTTCATCATCGGTGAGCAGGCAGGTCTCTATAATGACCTTGAGTATCTTGTCACCGCATGCCGCCTTGATAGCTTTCAATTCATCCAGTACGGCACCGTATTTTTTAGCCTTGAGATCTCCGATATTTATAACGGCGTCTATCTCGTCAGCACCGTTTTTCAGAGCATCCTCGGTTTCGAAAACCTTAACGGCGGTAGTGTTATATCCGTTAGGGAAGCCTATGACCGTGCAGATTTTAAGGCGGTCCCCAACGTAGCTTTTAGCCTCTTTAACAAATGAGGGAGGAATACATACCGAGGCTGTTCCGTATTTGATACCGTCATCGCAAACAACCTTTATTTCTTCCCACGTTGCGCTCTGGGAAAGTAGCGTATGGTCGCATTTTGAAAGAATTTCACAAATGTTCATTTTTAAGCACCTCTATTATTATTTCTTTTTTGTTCTTTTATATGTTCGCGCCAGCATTTGTGGCACATTGCAATATAGCTCTCATTGCCGCCAAGCATTACCTGGCTTCCCGAGGTGACTATTCTGCCCTCACCGTCAAGCCTTGCATTTACGGTTGCTTTTCTTCCGCACTCGCAAATCGTTTTGATCTCCGCTATTGAATCGGCTACTTCGAAAAGCCGCCTGCTGCCTTCAAAAAGATGCGTGAGGAAGTCTGTACGTAAGCCGAAGCACAGAACGGGAATATCACATTCGTCAACTATCCTGCGCAGCTCGTCCACCTGTTCTGCTGTGAAGAACTGACATTCATCGGCAATTATAACGTCAGCGCCGCCCGTCACAGCTTTGAATTTTTCCCAGATGCTGTCGTTCGCTCCGATGACCTCACAGCGCTCTGACAGTCCGACGCGGGATTTAATGATATCCGCACCGTCACGGTTGTCGATAGCGGGCTTTATGAGCCATACGCGCATTCCGCGCTCCTCGTAATTGAATTTTGTTATAAGTGCCTGGGCTGTTTTTGAGGAGCCCATAGCTCCGTATTTGAAATAAAGCTTTGCCATAATAATCTCCATTCTGTCGCCTTTGGGCGATCGCGCAGTGGCATCCAGAAAATATTTCGTAAGATAATTATAACAGAATAAAACATAAAAATAAAGTGGCTTATGTGAATTTAAGCAGTTTGACAAAAAAATTTGTTGATAAAGTACGAAGGAAAATTTGTGTAAATTTTGAAATAGGGGTGGAATTTTTCGGATTTATATGCTACAATAATTATTACTGCGCGAAAAAACGGGTGGAGAGGAGATAGCAATGAAGCTTATAATAGCTGAAAAACCGAGCCTTGCAAGAAATATAGTTGCGGGTATCGGCGAGGAAATGAAAAAAGAAAACGGCTTCTTCATAGGCAAGGAGTATATCGTTAGCTGGGCATTCGGACATCTTTTCTCACTTGTTGATATAGAATCCTACTCGGATAAGCCGAAGGACGGCAGGGGATGGACGCTTGATAATTTACCCTGCTTCCCAAAGGAATTTAAATTTGAGCTTAAAAAGACGGACGGTAAGGGCGGAGTTGATGCAGGCGTTATGAGGCAGTTCAAGATTCTTGAGCAGCTTTGCAACCGCGCTGACGTTGATACGATAGTGAACGCGGGAGACGCGGATCGCGAGGGTGAGATAATAGTTCGCCTTTGCGTTGAAAATGCACTGAGGACTGATAAGACCCAGCTGAGACTCTGGCTGCCGGATCAGACTCCCGAAACGGTCAGCCGTGCGCTCTCGGAAATGAAGAGCGAGAGTGAGTATGACAATCTTGCAAACGAGGGCTTGGCGAGGACTTATATTGATTGGCTTTACGGTGTTAATTTAACACGGTATGCTACCATACGCAGCGGAAAGCTGCTGCGAGTAGGCAGGGTCATCGTTCCTATAGTAAGAGCTATTTACGACAGGGATATGGAGATACGCAATTTCAAGCCCGAAAAGTATTACGTTATCCGCAGTGCGGAGAAAACGCGCGGTGAGGAGATAGAGCTCACGGGTAAGAAAAAGTTTTCCCGCGATGAACTTGATAAAGCCGAGAGTTGTGCGGCACTTTATAACAGCACGGGTGCCACCGTTTCCTTTGTAGAGAGCAAAAAGGATACCATACTTCCCGGTAAACTGTATTCGCTCTCAACGCTTCAGAACGTGCTTGGTAAGAAGTACAAAATGAGCATGGCTGACAGCTTGAAGATCATACAGAAACTGTACGAGGAGGGCTATCTTACCTATCCGCGTACGAACTCCGAGTATCTTGCAACAGCCGAAAAGGATAAGATACGCAAGATAATTGCAAACGTAGGCAAGCTCGGATATCCTGTCAGATTCAAGGATTCCAAATATATATTTGACGATTCCAAGATAGAGTCACACTCAGCGCTCACACCTACGTACAAGATACCTGCTGTGGATAAGCTTTCGGAAAAGGAAAAACAGGTATATTCCACGGTGCTCAGAAGATTTGTTGCGGTGTTCTGCTCCGAGGAATGTACTGCCGAGAAGAGCGAGATACGCATAAAGGTGGGCGAGCTTGAAGAATTCAGCCTCAAGGGAACGGTTATCATCACTCCCGGATGGACGAAGTACGATGACTATAACGGCAAGGACAGGGTGCTCCCGAAGCTTGAGGTTGGAGACGAGGTCAATATTGATTTCAAGCCCGCTGAGAGAACTACTACACCGCCGAAGCACTATACTATAGAAACGCTTAACAAATATCTGAAAAATCCTTTTAAGGATGACAAGGCAAAGGCTAAGGAGCTTGCCGAGAGCGGCGAGGTCGATGATGCGGAGGAATACCGTGCAATATTCGAGGGTCTGGAGCTCGGTACCGAGGCGACCCGTACGGGAATAATAGACAACGCGAAAAAGAGCGGATATATTGATTTGAAAAAGGACGTTTATACAATCCTGCCCGACGGTGAATATCTCATACGCTCGCTTGAAGAGCTTTCCATTGCAATGGATAAATACAAGACCAGTGAGCTCGGACGTGCTCTGAAAAAGGTTTTCAGAAGAGAAATAACAGTGCGCGAGAGTGTTGAGCTTTGCGAAAAAGAAATATCCGAGATATTCAAAAACGGGGGCGCAGATCCTCTTCCCAAGTCGCAGGAAATCGACACGGGTGAGTATGGAGAGATACTCGGCAAATGCCCCGTGTGCGGAAAAAACGTTGTAAGAGGCAAGATGAATTACGGCTGTATGGGCTACGGCAGCGGATGTGAGTTCAAGGTAGGTATTACCGTGTGTAAGAAAACCATACCAAAGACTGAGATCATGCGCCTGCTCTCAGAGGGAGCGACCTCAAAGCTGCGCGGCTTTATCTCAAAGGGCGGAAAGGCATTTGAGGGTAGGCTTGTCATAAAAGACGGTGCCGCTGTGTTCGATTTTTCAAAATAACCGGGAGATAGCTACTATGTCATACGTTAAGTTTTTGGTTTTTGCCGATTTTCATTACAAAAAGAAGATGTATCCCTCATCTGTTCCTCAGCTTTGCAGTATATTTGACAGGGCAAGCTCCGAGGGGTGCGAGTTCGTAGTTCATGCAGGAGATCTTTGCAATGATTACAAAGGCTCACCCGAGCTTGTGCGCGCATATCTTGAAAATGCGCACGGTATGCCGGTTTTCGGTGTATACGGAAACCACGAGCTGGAGAGCCGCGACAACTCCATGCAGACGGTAACGTCGAAGCTTTCCAACAGAACCGAACAGCTGGTGTTCGGCACGGGAAGCGGCGGCATTGAGGATGGGAGCATAGGATATTACTATACCGACATAAAGAACTTCAGGCTGATTTTTCTTGACACGAATTATTCTCTCACACCCGATAATGAATATGAGCATAACAGAACGGCAAGCTGGGGCAAGCCAGGTGAAAATACCGCTTCGGATTCTCTTGGGGATAAGCAGCTTGATTGGCTGCGCCGCGTGCTCATTGATGCGGCGGGATCGGAAAAGTGTTGCATAGTATTCTCGCACGCATCGTTTTCGGGAATATGGAAATCCGCTCCCGATGCCGAGGCTGTGAGGGGCATATTCCGCGAGGCGAATGCTTTGCGTAAAAATACCGTATTGCTTGCCGTAAACGGACATTATCACACCGATCACGCGGCAAGTGTCGAGGGTGTTTGCTATTTTGACTGTCATGCTGCTATAAACGGTTGGTGGCAGAGTAAAGAGTTCCACCCATACAAGGAGAGCGATGAAAGCTCACCTGTGTATACGTTTGATTACAGTGATTATGATGAGGACGGCAGGCTCTTATCAAGCTGCAAAATGCCGTATTCAAAGCTCCGTATGGGCTCTCAATCGCTGTTTTTCCGGGATCCGCTGTCAGCAGTTGTTACCGTTTCGGACAACGGTGAGGTAAATATCGTCGGCATGAGCACCTCGTGGGCATACGGAATATCCGGAGGACTTACCGCTCTTCCCGAAGCACGCATAAAAAATTACAGTAGCAAAAATAACTCCGAGGCATAATATACTAATGAGCAAAGCAATGCTCAAAAGACACCTTGGAGGAACATATATGAATAACAATTGCTTCTGCCACCTTTTTGACGATAATAACTGCTGCTGGATCATAATTCTCGCTATTATCATCGTATTCTGCTGCTGCAATTAAGTAGCATCTTCGCTCATACCTGAAGGGTCTGCCATATCGCATTTCGCGGGGCAGACCCGCTTTTTTATTTTCCTATCATGCATAAAGGCAGGATGTGTGAAATATATTTTAACAAAAGCATTAAGGAGAAGAATTATGTTCGTTTATTCGATAAGAGCGTCAAGCGTTAAATTTTTTGCGGTATTGCTGTTATCCGTGGCAGTGCTTGTCGGCATCATGCTTTCGGGGAATACGGTGTTTGCCTCAGCACAGGCTATCGGTGAGGTTGATTTTTCGGGAATTAAAACCGAGGAGGACAGAGTGGAATTCTTGAGAGAGCTTGGAGTAGATGTAAAAACAGAGGGCTCTGAGGCGGTTGAATTCATAATGCCGGAGAATTTTGACAGGGTGATGCTTGGGTATAATGAAATTCAGAAATCGCAAGGGCTTGATCTTTCCAAGTATGCCAAGAAAAAGGTGACAAGGTATACGTATGAGGTGTTGGATTATGGGGATTATGACGGAAAGGTACTCGCAACCTTGCTTGTTTACAGAAACAGAGTGATAGGCTGCGACGTTTCCTCAGCTGATCCCGAGGGGTTTGTTAAGCCCATAATTTCGGTGTAGCATAACGAATGGCACTCGGCGCGCGTCAGGCAAATGCCTAATTCGGGTGCAGTCGAAAATGTCCGTAAGATAACGAAACAGCTTAAAAATCAGAGGGTAGCTCAGCTTTTCGAACTTGAGCTACCTTTTTTTGCTTGATTTAAAATAAATTAGAGTCGAAAATGTAAACAAAGATACAAAGAACTTGACAAAGCAAATTTTGAATGTTATTCTAAATATGGTGATCCTATCATTAGTTTAATTGGGAAACGGAATTCCTGCGATGCATCTTATGTCAGGCTTCCCGGAAAGGAATACACGGTATGGACAAAATCACAGAAGAATACGAAAAGATCGGAGACCTTGACCTCGGACTCAGTGAGGGTGCCACCGAGAATGTCGATGCTTCGGCTACGGTCGGTGCAGAGAAAGGCGCCCCCGATAATTCCGATAACAGTACAGCCGATGCGGCAGAGGAGGAAGCTGCTCTCGGTACCGAGCGCAGGATAATTCTCCGATGCGAGCAGCTGCGAAAATACTACGGCACCGTCAAGGCGCTTGACGGAATTTCCTTTGAGATACCTGAGGGTAAGATAATAGGGCTTCTCGGACCGAACGGCTCGGGTAAAACCACGTTTATAAAAATAGTTGCGGGCTTACTTACTCCTGATTTCGGCAGAGTTACGGTTGACGGGCATGATATAGGCATAGAGAGTAAATCGCTCGTTGCTTATCTTCCCGAAAGAAACAGTATACCGGAGCATTTCACTGTTGGAGATGCGATTGATTTTTACGCGGATTTCTTCAATGATTTTGACAGAAAACGCGCAGAGGAAATGCTACAGACCCTTCACGTTGAAAAGAGACTAAAAATAAAAAGCCTTTCCAAAGGCACGAAAGAAAAGGTGCAGCTTGTTATGGTAGTGGCAAGGCGTGCAAGGCTTTATATTCTCGACGAGCCGATAAGCGGTGTTGACCCCGCTGCGAGAGATTATATCATAGATACCATCCTTCGCAATTATTCGCCTACGTCCTCGGTAATAATTTCAACTCATCTTATTTCGGATATAGAAAAGGTCATGGATGGATTTATCTTCTTAAAATACGGAAAGATCGCATGCATAGGAACTCCGGGAGGTCTTGAAAAGAGCCTTGGCAAAACGGTTGACCAGTATTTCAGGGAGGTGTTCAGATGTTAAGAAAAATACTAAAGCATGATATGAGAACTATGGCGCGCTCAGCGGTACCGATGTTTATTACCTCGGGTATTATAAGCGTTGTTTGTTGCGCTATGCTTTATTTCACGTTCAGCTTTGCCGAGGAGGCGGATACCTTCTGGGGAGCAATGCTTATCATAAGCAGCTTTTACGGAATGGGAATTATGGCAATAATGATCATGTCCTTCATAGTTTCCGTAATGACTGCGGTCAGATATTACAAATCGCTCTTTACCGACGAGGGATATCTTAACATGGTGCTTCCCGTCAAAACAACCGATATGTTTAACGCAAAGCTTCTCTCCACACTGATATGGACGGTGCTCTCGGTTGTTGTGGCTGCCGTATGCTGTCTTATATCGGTATTTGTGCCAACCATTCTTTACGATACCGAGGCAATGAACTCTCTGCTTGTCGGCATATCCGAGCTCATAACGCTCTTCTTCGGCAACGAACAGACACTTTCTCTTGCAACCGTGCTGAGTGCGGTCAGCGGTATTGTGAATGCTGTTGAAAGTGTGCTCATAATAGTAACGGCAATAACTATCGGCTCTGTGGTTATGAAGAAGAACAAGGTGTTCGGCTCTATAATCTTCTATTTTGTCATAAGCTTTATTCAGCAAAATATAATAGGAATATTCGAAATGATAATCGAGGGTATACTCGGTGCAACGAATGAAAACGGATATATAATAGCATTGGTATTCAACATATTGATATCGATAGCGATATCGGTTGCAATGTATATCGTAAACTACTATATTCTGAACAGAAGATTCAATATTGAATAAAATTCCGAAAGGAAAGGGCTGTCGCGATCTGTAGGTTGCGACAGCCCTGAAATTATTTTGTAAGCATCCAAACAGCCATTTTGCTTTCTTCGCACCACAGCTTACCTGCGGAGGAATAGTCTGTAACCGCCATACTGCTGCCGTCAGTCAAGGGAACTGTAGCTTCAACGATTGCAGTGTAGGGAGCGATACCGTCCTTTAGCTCAACGTCAACGTATCCGTCCGGGTTAACGGCTACCTCTATAGGCTCGTCAACCGAATATCCGAGGCGATTTTCCTGCGCCAGCATGACTGGGCCGCGGCGCAATGCTATGTGTCTGTGTGCTATAGGATCCTCTCTGTCAAAGCTGGGTATCATGTAGTTTGCACCCCAGATTACCTCGTTTATGATTATCTGCTCACCGTAGGGTATCGGAAGTATTGCCTGCGTTCTCATGTCGAGCGAAAGCTCTATTACGTCACCGTCGGCAAAGGCTCTGTCGATAACGGTATATCCGTCAGTAATCTCGCACGCCTCCCCACATACACTGACAGCGGTTCTCTTGCTCCATGCGGGATTGCGGAGATAAAGCTTGAAGCTTTCTGCCTCGCTCATGCCGAGAGTTATTTTTACCGTACCGTGCTTGGGATACTCTGTTTCGAGCTTCATCGTAAGCTTGTTACCGCTCGGCAGTGTTGCCGAAATATCACCGTTGACGTAAAGATTGAGAACGATACCGTCCTTTGCCATGAGTGCCTGAAGCTTGGGAACAAGTCCTATACCTGCGGCGCCGATACATGCACAGCAGCCGTAATAATGCATATCCGACATGAGCTTGAGTCCACCGATCTTGTTGCCTCTTGTGCCTGCGGTAAGTGGGCTGTAGCTGTCAAAGGGCAGGGGCTCAAGCGCCCAGTCGGGATGCTCTTTCGCCAGCGTCGGCTCTATTACCCGTTCGGTGTTTATCGATCCGAGGTATGCGTTATAAAGAGAGGTCTCAAAGGCATCTACGTACTTGCTGTCACCTGTGAGAATATGAAGCTGATAGAAGAACTTCATGAGAGTTACCGTAACGCAGGTCTCCTGCATTACGCTACCGTTGGTCGTGTTCGCCTGTCTTACCGTGGAGTGGTCGAACAGCTCATGCGTACAGCCGCAGCAGCCGATAACCGTAAAGTCTGTTTCAAGTATCCTGTCGGCGAAGTTGATTACGGCACTCTTGTATTTTTCGATACCCGTTATGCGGTAGAATTCAAGAAGTCCCTCAAAGCAAGAGGTCATCTCGTAAGCCTTGGTGACCGGGTACTGATAAGGCTTGAAATCGTTTTTATAAGCAAGCTCAAAGATATTTACAACGTCGGTTCCGCCCTCGCCTACTATGTACTTTGCAAAGTTGAAATATTTCTCCTCGCCCGTCAAGGAATAAAGTCTTACTATCGGCTCAAGCAGCGACGAGGAGTTAAGTCCTCTCCAGTGATGCGTCGCTTTCGTTATCGGCTTTTTGCCCTCTGAGCTAGGTCCGATCTTAGACATGATGTAGTCCACCTGAGTGCGCATGGAAGCTATTATATCAGCCTTGAGTTGCTCATCAGGGCAGATTTCATAGAAATACTGCATGCCGAGAAGCACGTACTTTCTGGACCATATATCCCAGTGGCAGAATTCGTGAGAGAGTCCGTAGGAGCTGATTCTTCCACCCTCCGAAGCTCTGCCGCTCTCTATCATATCGCGAACGGTTTTTGCAAGCACGTCGTACAGCTTGGGATTTTTTGTGTATGAGTATACGAACGAGGCACCTCTCATGCACTTGCCCCAATACTCACCGCGCCAACCACCGTCACGATCGGCATCCTCCTCGCGGAACTGACGTACAAATCTCTCCCACATTTCAGGGCTTAAAAGCTGAAAGTCCTCGATAAATTTCACCGAATCATCGATAAAGCCACGGTAGCTATAGCTGTTTGTATAATCAACAAAGTAGGTATCCGTGTTGACTCTCGGCAGGCTCATAGGGTTATCTGTGTAAAGCTTTTTCATTATTTTCTCCTTTTCTTCAGGCATATTTTACGGTGAAGCCTTTTTGGAATATATCAGCTTCTTTTTTATAAAGGATATTATATCCAGGGTTATTCCGAACAAAATGGACATGGAAACTATACCGCCCGCAATTCCGAGACCTATATCTATCGCGCCTACGAAATAGGTGATCGCCGATTCATTGTCATTCATGAGCAACGATCTCATAGCGTGATAAAGATCTCCTCCGGGAACGGTTGGTATAACTCCCGTCAGCGTGTAAACGATAGTAGGAGCGCGTCGCAGTCGCGCAAGAACTTCGGCGTAAAGTGTCGCAACCAGGGTTGATATAAAGGCTGCCGCAAAAAGCGAGCCGATAAGAGCATTGGCAAGAGAATAAACGAAAAACGTTATAGCCGCGCCTACACCCGATAGAAGCAGGTGGCGGCGGTTTATTCTGAGTATCACAGCAAATGCCACCGATGCGACAAACGCCGTAATTATCTTGTAGGCAAGCTCCCACGTAAAGAAGTTTTCCATAGTCTTACACACCTCCCATGAGAAGCGCTGCCAGCATATAGCCGAAAGCAATCATGAGTGCCGCAAGGCACGCTTGCAGAGTTTTCAGCGTTCCTGCGAGCAGATCACCGAATAACAGGTCTCGCAGTGCCGTTCCGAAGGCAAGTCCCGGAACAAGAAGCATGAGTGCTCCGATTATTATAGCATCGGGATTTTCACCGATGCCGAGCTTTACCGAAACCATGGCAACAAGTGCCGCCATGAACGAGGAAAGAACGGTTTTTGCCATGAAATTCAGTCTTCTTGTCGGTAGGTTATCTATTATCGATAAAAACGCACCTATCAGCATGGCAACAAGTGCTTCAACAAAGCTGCCGCCGAAGAATAGGGTAAATGCACCGACAGTCACAGCAGAAGCAAGAGTGACGAGGGCTATCGGGTATGGGCGGAATTTTTTCAGTTCGTGAATTTTTTCATCGAACACCTCAAGGGCAGGCTTCGTTCTGCATATCTCTCTTGAGAGGGCGTTGAGACTTTCAAGCGTTGTCAGGTTTGTGCTTGTGCTTTTAACGCGCCTGAGCTGAGATGAATATGAGCCGTCAGGCATTCTTATTGCAGCGTTTATTACCGAAATTATAGTAAACACCTCAACGTGCACAGCACCGTATGCAATACATATTCTCTCAATGGTATCCTCAACGCGGCGTATTTCGCCGCCGTTGCGCAGCATGCCCTCGCCAACGTCAAGCGCGAGGCAAAGAAGATAGTCCGCAAAATCTTCTTTGTATATTTGTTTTGGTTGGTTTTCCAATTGAAACGTCTCCCAAATGTAGTTTTACTTTATTTTACAATAAAGAAATACAAAAATCAAGCATTTTAAACTTTTTTATATAAAATATGGGGCTGTCGCATTTAGGCGTAATCGAAAACGAAAGTGGCGAGGTAGAAAGAAATTTCCGCCTCGCCACTGCTTTTTTATATCTGATAAGAAAATAAAGGTTGAAAATCCGCTAAGAGTAGCGTATTTTCTCCGTTTTTATCCGAATTTTGTTTTCTATTTTCGTTTCCTCGCTCACTGTATTCATATACAGTTCT
>CAZTWE010000022.1:0-33001 GCA_964617165.1 uncultured Ruminococcus sp. | reverse complement strand
CAGACTAAATGCAACTCTAAATTGCACTGTTGCATTTACTTTGAGAATTTACTATTTTTTCACATAAGCAAAAATATTTTTAAAACATCTTGACAAACTCATAAACATTTGCTATAATAATTGAGTCCGAAGGGCGATAGCCCTGAAGAATTTGCTGCTATGGCTCAGTTGGTAGAGCACATCCTTGGTAAGGATGAGGTCCCCAGTTCGAATCTGGGTAGCAGCTCCAAACATCCCCGATGCTCATGCGAGTGTCGGGGCTTTGGTTTTTTATAAGCTTTGTTCGGGATTGGGGATGTTTGGAGCTGCTACCCCTGAAAGAACCGGGTTTCGCCGTTTTTGCTTAATTTACGCAGAGGGGAAGGCTCAGCATTTGGTTAAAGAAAACCGTTTTGTACTCCTTCGCATGCGAAATCCGGTTCGCATACCTCGCGTGCGAGGTATCTTCGCCGTAGGCGAATATCTGGGTAAGAGTGGCACAATACTTAGCGAGTGTCGGGGCTTTGGTTTTTTATAAGCTTTGTTCTGCTTAACTTTTGTGAAGAGGTTAAAATACATGTTATATAACAATCTTAGCGGTTATTTGAAGAAAAAATATCATACACGAGTGCGTAAGATATGTATTGACGGCGGCTTTTCATGCCCAAACCGTGACGGTACGGCAGGTCACGGGGGATGCATATATTGCAGTGAGCGAGGCTCGGGGGAGCACATAGAGGCAGGCTTGTCCATACGTCGCCAGGTAGCGGCGGCTCTTGAGGAGGCAAAGGACGAGGACAGATTTATTGCTTATTTTCAGAATTTTACTAATACTTATGCCGAGTGCAGCGTGCTTCGCGAGAGATATGACAGCGCACTTATTGACACAAGGATAGTAGCTCTCGCTATAGGAACACGCCCCGATTGTATAAACGAAGAGATAGCAGCTCTTATCGCATCGTATAAAGACCGATTGGACGTTTGGGTGGAGCTTGGACTTCAGAGTGCCGATGACGGTACGGCAAAGCTTATCAACAGAGGCTATGAAAGCTCGGTATATGCCAAGGCGTGTGAAGTTTTACACAGATACGGTATACCGTTTGTAACGCATATAATGATAGGTCTGCCGGGCGAGGGCATGGCAGAGCTTGAAAAAACGGTAAACCTTGTCAACAGCTGCCGCTCATGGGGTATAAAGATACACTCGGTCTACGTTGTGCGAGGAACAAGGCTTGCCGAAATGTACGGGCACGGTGAGTATGTTCCTATCACAATGGACGAGTATATATCACGCGCTGCGTACGTGCTGACGCATATATCACCCGATGCCGTTGTGCACAGGCTCACGGGAGATTGCCCGCGCGACCTGCTTGTTGCACCGCTTTGGAACACTCGGAAAAACGAAGTTATAGACGGTATATGCAATAAAATGGTACGCGAGGAGCTGTCGCAGGGGTGTCGGTACGCTAGCGTTAAATAACGAAAAGCAGAGTGACGAGCGCGATAAGCCCCGAAAAAACGACAAGCAGCTCTGCCGCATGCGGATGCGCAACGCCAAGCGAGAGCAAAACGTGATGAAGATGCCCCTTATCGGCAACGAAGGGGCTTTTTCCTTTTGCTATGCGGCGTATTACGGAAACTGTCGTGTCTATTGACGGTACAGCGAGAAAAAGCGCTGTTTCAAGCGTGAAATTACCTCCCGGAGCATTTCCGAGAGAAAGAATTGCTATTGAAAGCCCGAGAAACTGCGAGCCGCAGTCACCCATGAATATTTTCGCCCGATATTTGTTGTAGGGCATAAATCCCATTACCGAAAACGCTATCACAAGCGCAGCGAGAGAGGGTACCGTGTTGAGATTTACCGCCCCGAATATCGAAAGAGAGAGGAGCGCGATTATCGATAAGCCGGAGGCAAGCCCGTCCAGCCCATCGGAAAAATTGACCGCATTTACAGTGAAAACAATGCGGAACAGAACGAAAATAAAGCCAACTATGCCACTTAGGGGTATTCTGATAACACCGAGAAATGAAAACTCATCGGGCATACCTATAAAGGCGATGGAGACAAGAGCCGCCGCTGCCTGTATCAGCAGCTTTGCGCGAGGGGTGAGGGTAAAGGTATCGTCTGCAATGCCGCCTGCTACAAGTATCGCTCCGCCCGAAAGGAGCGCTGCAACGGTCGGGCTTTCTGCGATATACGGGGAAAGCACGATAAGCGAGGCAAAGAAAAATCCGAGGCCACCGAGGCGCGGTGTCGGCTCCGTGTTGATCTTTCTTACACCGTCGGGGCGGTCTATTGCGCCAACGGCACGGCAAAGCGGCACAGTTATAGGTGTCAGCAGATATGAAAGCCCGAGCGAAAGAAGTCCTAGTATCAGATTTCTTGAAAGCATAAAATATAAAAAGAGCTGTTACGGTCGTTATCATAACAGCTCTATCTCCTATGAGTGCTAAGGGGCGTAAAAGCTCTGCTCTGCTTGCCGCATAACGTATCACATTGCACAACGAGAAAACGCTTTACATTCGTTTACCCCCCCGTTTTAGCAAATTTTAGTTTACAAATCCTATCTTTCTCTTGACCTTTGACATGGTGCGAAGCGCGTAATGATGAGCGTCCTCAGCACCCGCTTTCATAACCGATTCAAGATGCGCCTTGTCTGCCATAAGCCTTGCAAACTCATCGCGCACGGGTGCAAGACCGTCGGCACAGGCTTCGCCTACGGCAAGCTTGAAATCCCCGTAGCCCTTACCGTCAAACTCGCGCTCTATTTCTTCAAAGCTCTTGCCTGTGAATGCGCGGTATATAGTCATAAGGTTGGAAACTCCGGGCTTATCCTCGCTGTATCTTACGCATGCCTCGGAGTCCGTTACAGCCTTCTTGAACTTCCTCATAATATCATCCTTGGAGTCAAGAATGTAGACGACTGCGTTCTGATTGGGGTCGGATTTTGACATCTTCGTAAGAGGCTCTGCAAGGGATGCTATCTTCATCGTGTCCTGCGGAATGTATCCCTCGGGCACGGTAAACGTTTCCGAATATATCTGATTGAAGCGCATGGCAATATCACGAGCAAGCTCAAGGTGCTGCTTCTGGTCGATACCCACGGGAACAACGTCGGTCTGATAAAGAAGTATATCTGCCGCCATGAGAGTAGGATAGGTAAATAGACCTGCGTTTATATTTTGCGCATGTTTTGCGCTTTTATCCTTAAATTGGGTCATTCTCGAAAGCTCACCGAACATCGTGTAGCAATCAAGTATCCATCCGAGCTCAGCGTGCTCCGGAACGTGTGACTGCACAAAGAGCGTGTTTTTCTTTTCATCAAGGCCGCAAGCCATATACAAAGCAAGCGTTTCGTAAGTCCTTTTGCGAAGCTCTGCGGGTACCTGCCTTACAGTTATTGCATGCAGATCGACAACGCAGTAAAAGGTCTTGTATTCCTCGGAGAAGCGCGAAAAATTCTTTATTGCACCGAGATAGTTTCCTATAGTAAGATTACCCGAGGGCTGAACGCCCGAGAAAACCGTTTTCATATCCTTATTCATAACGTAATTCCTTTCGCGATTATACGAAGATTATACAACCTTGTCAGTAATTTGTCAAGAGATTTTCACACCGCTTGGAAAAATAGGAACAAAATTTTGAAAATAATAATTTAAATAAATACCAAATGTTAAAACTCTGTTTACAATTATGTGCTACAATATGTTGAAAACAGTATCTTTACAATAAAAGAAGGGGCGTCGGTTTATCCGACATAAGAAAAAAT
This sequence comes from uncultured Ruminococcus sp., assembly GCA_964617165.1. GTDB lineage: Bacteria > Bacillota > Clostridia > Oscillospirales > CAG-272 > UBA1740. The sequence goes on along the minus strand of CAZTWE010000022.1, from coordinate 29,252 downwards.
GGTAAAAGTTGAACACCTTGTCAAGCGATACGGTCAGAATTACGCTATTAACGATGTCAGCTTCGAGATCGGAGAGGGCGAGATAGTAGGGCTTCTCGGTCCCAACGGTGCGGGTAAGAGTACCACGATGAATATACTTACGGGATATTTATCAAGCACGTCCGGCTCGGCAAAGATCGGGGGTATTGATATCCTTGAGCATCCCATAGAGGCAAAAAGCATGATAGGCTTCCTCCCCGAGCAGCCGCCCGTGTATCAGGATATGACTGTTGACGAATATCTGAATTTTGTATTCGATCTCAAAGCGTGCGGAATGGATAGGGATGCGCATCTTGACGAGATCGTTGACGTAGTCAAGCTTGCAGACGTACGCCACAGGCTGATAAGAAATCTTTCGAAAGGCTATCGCCAGAGAGTCGGAATAGCTCAGGCTCTTATAGGCGATCCCAAGCTTATCGTTTTTGACGAGCCGACGGTAGGTCTTGATCCTAAGCAGATCCTTGAGGTGCGAAACCTTATAAGAACTCTCTCAAAAAATCACACGGTAATACTTTCGACCCATATTCTTGCCGAGGTACAAGCTGTATGTGAGAGAGTCATTATCATCAATCAGGGCAAGATCATCGCTGATGAAAAGACCTCTGAGCTGACTAAGGTTATTGAGGACGGTTATCATTACGAGGTAAAGATATGCGGCCCGCAAAGAGACGTTGTTTCGGCACTTGAAAAGATCCGCGGCGTCAAGAGCGTTACCGCAACAGGCGAGCGTGATGCCGATGCTTACGGATATACTATCGAGAGCGAGCGCGGAATTGATGCAAGAAAGCCGATATTCAACCTTTGCGCATCAAAGGCGTGGCCGATAATAGGCATGTCACCCACGGGTACAGACCTTGAAACGATATTCATACGCCTTGTAGACCGTGATAACGGCACCGAGACAAAGTCCGATGCCAAGCGTTCCAGAGCTCATTAAGAATAACAAAGAGAGGCAAAACAAATGTTAGCTATTTACAAAAGAGAAATGCGCTCGTATTTTACGGGTGTTATAGGCTATGTATTCCTTGTGCTGTTTCTTGCACTCGGCGGAGCTGTATTCTGCTTCACAACGCTTTTTGCAATGTCGGCAGACGTATCTACGTTCTTTACATATATGATGATGCTCTCGGCAATAATGCTTCCTCTGCTTACAATGAAGTCGTTCAGCGATGAGCGTAAGGCAAAAACCGAGCAGCTGCTGCTCACAGCCCCCGTCTCGCTTACGGGAATGGTGTTTGCAAAATTCCTCGCAGCGTTTACGATGTTCGGCGGTGCTCTTCTCATAAACTCACTTTATTTCATAATACTTTATCCTTATGCGGAGGTAAAGACCGCAAATCTCATCGGAAACGTGCTTGCACTTCTGCTTGTCGGAATGACCTTTATTGCGATAGGTATTTTTGTTTCCGCCCTTACCGAAAACCAGCTCAGCGCGGCAGTCGGAACGATTGCGATAATCCTCGCCTTTCTGCTTATCGGTGTTATAAATTCGCTCCTCCCCTCGAATTTCTGGATAAGATACGTCTTTGATTGCGTTTCGATATTCACAAGATTTCAGACCTTCACAAACGGATATTTCGATCTTTCCTCGCTTATTTACTACGTTTCGGTTACTGCGGTATTCGTATACCTGACTATCCGTGTATATGACCGCCGTCGTTATAACTGATAAAGGAGCCGCGAATGAAGAATTTTAAGTCAAAGGCAGCAGCCTTTTTCCGCGGTGAGAGCTTCATGGGAACGTCTATAACGGCTCTGCTGATAGGTGTGGTAATAGCGATAAACGCCATTATATATGCGATTACCAACGCCTTTGGGCTCTACCTGTACGTTCCCGAAAGCTACGACATGTCGGTATCCGGTATGACGGACGTGCTTTTTGAGGACGTTAAGGATATAGAAACGGTTAAAGTCATTTTCTGCCGTGAAAAGACCTTGCTTGACACGGGAAGCATCGACGAGGTCGTAGCTTTCTATGAGACCGCAAAGGAATTTGCCGAGCGGTACGGCTCTTTTGTAGAAATAGAGTGTGTAAACCTCATAACAAAAAGAAATCAGGACGGAGAGCTTGTTGACCTCTCGCAGTATCAGATAGAGCAGGAGGACGGAACGCCTTACCCCATGTACGAGTCGAGCGTTGTGTTCGTCTCGCGCTACGGTCATAAGGTGATCAGCGATATCGCATCCGCGACCTGCGTTTACGATACGTCGGATTCAAGCTCCGACTCCTACGGTCAGTTGACAGCGTACAACGGTGAGGAGGTGCTTGCCTCCATGCTTCTATGGGTGTTAGAGACCGAGCATCCGAAGGCTTATTTCACCACGTTCCACGGTGAGGTGGCAGACGTCAGCTTTGCAAACATGCTCAGCTGTGCGGGATATGAGATAGATACCATAGATCTTCGCTCCGTGGATATGATACCCGAGGATGCGGGTATGATAGTAATATCAAACCCTGTCAAGGATTTTGAGCGTGCCATAGATAAAAGCGGAGTTTATTCCGAGATAGAAAAGCTCAGGGCATATCTTGACGGCGGCGGATCGCTTTACGTTGCTATTGATCCGTACGTTGAGCAGCTTGACGTGCTTGAGGAATTCCTCGCGGAATACGGCATCGGCATCTCCGAGACCGAGAGGGACGGTAAGAGTCTCAGAAACATCGTCAGAGACAACGACAATGCCGTAACTGCAGACAGCTTTACTCTCATTGCCGAAATCCCCGAGGGCACAGAGCTTGGCGGAGCGATTACCGAAAAGCTTTCGTCCTACGGAAGCACGGGAGTGCTTGTACGTGAGTGCGCGGCTCTTGTGTGCTCGGGAAATGCCGAGCCGATGCTGGTCGCATCCCCTGCATCCGAGATATATGCCGGAGGCGAGAGGGTCGGCAGTGATGGCGGCTATTGCCTTGCAGCCATGTCGGTAAATGAAAACGATAACGGAACAGAAAGCAGGGTGTTCGTTATCTCCAGCATATACCTTACCGCATCCAATATGATAGTGGGCACGGGATATGCAAACAGAAACTTCATCTATTCCGTATTTGAATACACCTACGGACTCTCCGGGCTGCCTTACGGCTGTAAGACCACGGTTTTCAGAAACAACGGTATGCTTGAAAATCTGACAATGGGAACAGCGCGTATTTATACCGCGATTATAATGGCAGTTCCCGCTGCGATCGCTCTCACAGGCGCGATAATTATTATAAAGAGAAAAAACAGATAAGCTTAAACAGTAAGGAAATATTATATGGCAAACAAACTGTTTTCGGGAAAAAGCTCCCGTACAAAGATATTTACCGTTATTTCCGTCGTAGCCATAATTTTGATATTGGTGATGAATCTTGTCATAACGAGCTTCGGAATTTTCGGTAACTTCTATATTGATCTGACACCCGAGGGACTTTATACTGTACGAGACGTTATGTATGATGTGTGCGACGGTATCTTCTATATGGAGGACGGGAGTCTGCGTGAGCAGGGCGTGACGGTTACGTTCTGCGATGACCCCGACAATCTTATAGAGGACACGTACACAAGAGTTGTGTATTACATGGTTGTGGAGCTGGCAAGGGAATATCCCAACCTTGATATAAAGACGGTAAACGTCACAATGGATCCTACCTCTGTGGCAAAATACAAATCGACCTCTCTTACAGAGATACAGCCTACCGATGTTATAGTTTCCTACGGAGACAGGTACAGAATAGCCTCGGCAAGCTCATTCTGGAGAATAGGCAGCGAGACCGTGTATTCCTATGACGGTGAATATAAGCTCGCATCTATATTGCTGTCGCTTACTCTGGTTGACCGCCCTGTTGCATATTTCGTTACCGACCACGGTGAGGATTTCTATGCTCCGACGGAGGGTATAACCGATGAGGAAGCACTTCGCGTACAGCAGGAAATGAATAAAGAAACGGGTTATCTTTACGATCTGCTCGGAGAAAAGGGGCTTGAGGTCAAAACTCTCAGCCTTTCGGGGCTTATCGAAGAGGCCGAGCGGCAAAGTGAGGAGAGCGGCAAGCACGTCTATCCCGCCATTCCCGACGATTGCGTGCTGCTTATTATCAATGACCCGAAAACCGATTTCCCGACCAACGAGGACAAGTTCTCAAGTTATTCCTACGTTTCCGAGACCGAGCTACTTGACAGATATCTTTCGAGAAACTGCGGCTCTATAATGGTAGCCAAGGATTACAGATATGACCTGCCCGTGCTTGAGGATTTCCTCGCTGAGTGGGGAATACAGTTCTCCAACACCCTTGTAAAGGACACGGATAGCTACATAAAGGATAGCAACAAAGAGGACGGAACTACCGTCATAACTCAGTACGGAACCGATGAGGAAAGCTATGCTTACTCAATCTACGGAGAGTATGCCGCGCTTGCAACCGCACCCCGTGTCATTATTGACGATACGGGATATATAACCTGTTCATACGGTGATAATTCAACGGGAACGAACGAGCCCGGCGATCCCGATACTTCACGTGTTTACGCACCGTTTATTTATACCTCAGACGCGGCTATAGGCTATGCCGCAAACGATTCGGGAGAATACGTAGTCAAGGCATCCGATTCCGGTGTTAAGGCGCTTGCCGCAGTGGCCGGCAGAGAAACCATTGATCCCAATACGGGCAACCTTACCTATTCATATATATTCTGCGCTGCAAGCGGAGGCTTCTTCTCCGGTGACGTGCTCGGTGATCCGTCTTATGCGAATTACGATGTTTGTGCTGCACTTGTGCAGAGTATAGCGAGACTTGACACGTATGCACCCGATAAGCTTGGCGGAGTGTCTCTCAACAACAATGAGAGCTTCTTCGGAAAATATCTTCTTGATACCTCTATGAGTGATACGGATAAGACTATAACCGAGTCCAATTCCGATACGCAGTCGGTTGATGCTGTAAAGGTAAAATACGGACTTTCGGGCACAGAGATCTCGGTATTCTTTATCATAATAGAGCTTATCCCCGTTGCAATTGCGACAGTAGGAATAATTATATGCGTAAAGCGCAAGTACTTGTAAAGGAGGCTTTTATATGATAGTAGTAAAAAAGAAAATGAAAAAGCCCCTTATAATAGCGATCCTCGCAGGCGTTCTTGTTGTGCTTACCGTTCTCGCAATAGTGCTCAATGCGCTTCTTGACAGTGGTGCCGCAAGCAACGGCGCGGAGGAGGAGCCGATAGATATTATCGAAAGCATAGGCGAGAGCGTGTACAATAAAACCGCTGTTGCATATCCTCACGTAGAGCAATCCAGCATGGAGCTGATAAGCATAAAGGGCGAGTATGAATATTCCTTTATAAGACTTGAAGCGGCCGCGGATACCGAGAAGGATGAAGCGGAGTCTCCTTTCGTGATTGCATATACCGATGAGTTCGGCAACGACACCGTGTATGCTCCCGATATCATGGAGGAGGATTCAAACTTCTCGTATACCGACGTTTATGCAACCACGGAGGGCGATCTCGGCTCTTCCGTTGCGATATATAAGCTCAACTATCTTTGCACGGCTATAGGCACCCCTTATTTCAACGGCAGGATACCTCTCACCCCAAACGATTATGAAGCAAATCAAAGGGAGCTTGCCGCATTCGGTCTTTCAATTCAGGACGATCCGATAACGATAGAGATGTACTATTACGATGAGGAGGGCAAGCTGGAGGACGTTACGCTGAAGATAGGCGAGAAGGTCATAACGGGCGGCGGTTATTATTTCACCGTTGATTCAAGACCGTATATATATTCGACGACGAATCCCTATTTCGATTACGTGTTCCTATCCTATGCCGATTACATCAAGCCGATGCTTATTGCAGAGGGCTTGCCGCAGGATAACGCGTTTGAGCCTTACCTGACTACCGATTTCAGTCAGTGGAAGAATACCCTTTACGATGAAGAGGGTGACATAGTTGCAGGCGATGCGACCGTTATAGTCAAGGCTGACAAATACGATGCAAGCTTTGACGTTAATAAGGACGGTGACAAGATCTACGACTACAACACAGAAGAGGATAGAAGCTATACCTTCGATCTTATGAAATATAAAGACGATCCGATAGGAAAGCGTTTTTACGATGCCCTTATGGGTCAGGCTGTAGGTACGCTCACCTCTCCGATAGCGGTATCGCATTATAATTTTGCAACCCCCGTTACCATGGGAGCGGACGGAAAGAGTGCGGAATATACGTACAGAATAAAACGTATAGATTCGATACTTACCGATAACGGTGAGATATACGACGGCAGCGTTAAGATCGGAGATAACGAGCTTATAAAAGTGACCTACGCGCTCTATCTTGACGGTGATCCGATAGCGATTGACGATTTTTCGGGCATACTTGATCTTTCTAGCAGTCTTATTACTGATGAAGCCAAGCAGATATTGAGAGACTCCACGGTGGGACATCTTTCCACCGCATCGGGGCATCTTGATATAAACCTCACCTACACCGAGGATACGGTAAAGAAAAATCAGGTCTCGCTTCTTATCACAGAGATAATTGAGATAATTGACAGCGAAAATGAAACAACCGATAAGGTTGCCGAGGGAACTACCGTCATGTTCCGTTACTATACCGTGATAAACGGTAAGGTGTCCGATAAGTCCGAGACACGCTATATCACTCTCTCCGAGGAGCTTGCCGAGGATGAGGCAGCTATTGCCGAGGCACTCAGCGGAAAAGCCGTGGGCGAATGTGAGATCGATATCGAGGTATATAATATCGACTGCGAGATCATGGCCAGCTATACCACCTACATGGTAGAAGAAATCAGCTACTTCTACACTACCGAAAAGATAGTTTCCTTTGCTTTCGTTCAGGCATCGGAAAGAGACGTATACTACGGAGATAACTTCTTCGAAAACACAATGGATGGCAAGTATTCCATGTACGCGCTGAACGCCACCGCGTGCCAGGCGGTGGTAAGGCTTCTCGGAGGACTCAACGAGAGCGCAACGACCTCGCTCGGACTCTCGGGAACAAAGACGGTTGACGTAGGAATAACTCCGGAAAAGCTTAAAAAGTACGGACTGTATTCAAATACTATCTATTTTGAGCTGCCTCGCGGCATTACCGACCTCGTGTATGAGGACGACGGCACAGCCGACGATTTCTTCTCGGACCTTGCCGATTATACCTATTACGACACTCTCGGCTTTACGCTTTATATAAGCGATGAGCAGATAGACGGTACAAGATACATCGCATCGGATGCATACGACGTTATATCTATCATAGACGGAGAGGATTTCGTGTTCCTTGACGAGAGCTTTACAGACTTCTACGCAAGGCGCAGCATAGTGCTTACGAATATATCCGCAATAGACAAAATAACGTTTGACTTTACAATGGATGACGTTTACGGAACCTATTCCAATAAACTCATACATAACGAGCTTTATGCATATAACGGAAAGCTGTACCACAAGGATCAGCTGACGGAGGACGAGCTTGAAATGTCCACAGTGCATGATGCGATAGAGGTGCTCGTTACTCCGAGCGGTGAGTGCATGGATACTGCGTTCTCACAGTATCTTGACGAGAACGGTTATACCTACGGCTCATTGCATGCATTTTACGGTAAGGAAACAATTCAGTTTGAGAGCCGCGGCACTCAGAATTTCAAGGAATTTACCGAAGCGCTGTTCTTCACCTACTATCAGGGAAATCTGACCGAGGACGAGATAGCTGACGGGCTTGAAAACGGCATTCGCCTGATGAAGATGACCGTAAAGCTCTACGACGGATACGGAGCATATCAGTATGCGTATGAGTTCTACAGGATAAGCGAGCGCAGAGTTATGGTAAAGCTTTACCGTGAGAATATAGTTGACGGCGATACAAAGAATGAGGTAAGCGATTTCTACATTTCCACAATGGCGTTTGAAAAGCTTGTCGGACTGTATTTGGAGATACTTGGCGGAAAGGATATATCAAACGATACTCCTTTCGTTGATCTGGACGTATGATATGACGCATAATATGCCGTATAATATGAGGCATATTATGCTGTCGGATTTTCCGAAAATTTATCGAAAACAAAAAAACGCAACAAATATAAATATTTTTTCAAAAAATGTTTGCATTTTTCAAAGTTATGTGTTATAATGGTCTGTGCTTAATGTGAAGTGAGACGAAAATCCTTCAAAAAAGCAATTTTATTTAAGTTAACAATTATATAGAGAAAGAGAAGAAGACATGAAAAGAAGAATTACATGCTTAATTCTTGTCGTTGTGATGCTGATGCTTTGTCTTGCTAGCTGTGGCTACAGCTATACAAAGGATGACCTTTCAAAGTATGCCTCCTTCGACAAAGCCGCTTTCGAGGAAGCTATCAGTGCTCTTGTTATTGAGGACGGAGAGTACTCGGAAGAAAACAGAGACAAAATGCAGATGGATGATATCCACGCCGCACTTGCAAAGGCTATCGATACAAACGACAAGCTTTATGCGGGCATTATCGACACGAACGATAAGATCTACTACTGCTACTACGTAACCTTTACAGACGATAATGGTAATACGGTTACTATCCTGCCCACAGAGATGCAGACATCCAAGGCTGTTAATACTCAGCTTGGACTCTCGACTCTTGACGGTCATAAGGAAAAGCTTTCCGAAAAGCTTGCCGCAGACAGCATTGATATCGAGGATTACGTTTACGAGACCACGACCTCAGGCAAAACCGAGGCAGGTCAGATCGCGTATGTAACCTATACCGTTTCTTACAAGAATGACAGCTCAATAACGGACGCGACCTATACCTACAAAAAGGTAGTTCTCGATACCGAGAGCGATGATCCCATTGCAAAGAAGCTTGTTGGAGCTACTATCGGTACAGCCGTTGAGAGCTTTACTGAAGGTGATGCAACCTATACCAACGCTAAAGTAAACTGGGTCGTAAAGGAAACAGAAGAGAAGCCCTATAAGGAAATAGTTCTTGATGCATTCGTTGAATACACGTCTACTACTAATAAAACGGGAGTTGACGGTGAGAAGTACGACCTTAAGGATAAGGAGCTTACCTATCATATATGCCCCGTATATTATTACGATGTAGAGGACTTTTCCGCAGCGGCAGTTCTCAGAACTCTTATTTCCAGCCTTACCGTTGATTCGCTTGACTGCCTTGCAGATTGCGAGGAGCTTATAGAGACATTCAACAATGAGCTTGATGCATACGACGAAAAGTCAGAGGCTTATGACGATGCAGTTGAAGCTGTCGAGGATGAGGAAGAAAACGTTAATAAGGTTATCGCAGCGGTTCCCGAGGGCGAGAGCGTTGATGACAACGAGTCCGTAAAGGAAGCGCGCGCTGAGCTCAACAAAAAAGTGGAAGAGAAAGATACCGCAAAGGGCGAGCTTGATAAGGCAGACGATGCAGTTGTAGCTGCTATGTCCGCTATCTTCAAGCAGGTAGGCACCGAGGATGAGGCAAAGGGCAAGGAAAAGGTTATTGCCGAGTATAAGGAAACCGTTCACGACACTCTTCTTGCCGAGTACAATGACGAGATAAGAAACAACCTTGCTAAGAAGCTTTGGGAAACCATGCAGGCACACACCAATGTAACGACCGTTCCCGATAAGGCTGTAGACGAGATCTACGACAGACTCATGGACCAGTACCGCTACGAGTTCTACACAGGTGAGGATTCCGCAAGCGGAAAGACAAATTACAATCTTCACGGCGGAAGCTTTGAAAATTATCTCATCGTTGAAACCGCTATTAATACCGATAGCTATGCCGATGCCCAGGCTTCTGTACGTACCGAGGCTGAGGAATACGTAAAGGATTTCGTTATTATCTACTACGTAGCCGAGCAGTACGGACTTACCTATACGGATGAAGAGCTTAAGGAGTACAAAAAGGATGAGTCCGGTGATTACGATTACAACGTATATCAGCAGGGCGAGACCAATACTCTTGCAGCCTTCCAGTTCGATAAGATGTTTGATTTCTTCCTTGAAGCTGAGACCGATGAGGAAACAGGTGCTGTAGAATACAAGCATGAGCTTATCAAGAACTTTAAGACAGGCGATGCTGACTCTGAAACAGAGGATGACACTGACGCTAAATAATCAGCTGAATAACAGACAACGGGGCTGCTGCGACAAACAGGCAGCTCCGTTTTTTAAACCGTAGGCAAGTGTGTTCGAATATTCACTCTTGCCTGACAGCCGCGAGAGGAAAAGGACATAACATGAAAGAAGTCAGCCTGTATACTGACGGTGCATGCCGCGGTAACCCCGGCAGGGGCGGCTGGGGAGCTATTCTCGTTTACGGCAAGTACGAGCGAGAGCTGTCCGGCGGAGAGCGGGAAACCACCAATAACAGAATGGAGCTTATGGCGGCAATCGAGGGGCTTTCAGCCCTAAAGGAGCCATGCCGTGTAACACTTTACTCGGACTCAAAGTATCTGACGGATGCATATTTGCAGGGGTGGATATATTCATGGGAGGCTGATAAGTGGCGCGGAGGAAAGGTCAAAAATCCCGATCTTTGGCAAAGGCTCCTTGAGCTTACCCGCGTGCATGAGGTGAGCTTTATATGGGTAAAGGGGCATAACGGCCATCCGTATAACGAAAGATGCGATGAGCTTGCAACCGCTTTCGCAGATTCATTCGTTTGATTTATTTTAAAGGAGATCGCTTGTGAGCAATAAAGACAAAAGCAACATTGATAATCCCGCTGAGGGAGAGATAACGGTTGCCAAAAAGCCGTTTTATACAAGAACGCCCGTTATAATTACAGCCGCAGTGCTTGCGGTAGTTATTATAGTCGGTATCCTTGTGGGATCCGCGATGGCAGCCGAGGGTTTGACGCTCGGTAAGTTCATGACAGACGATATAGCAAGAGAGGATTTTCTCGCAAAGCTGTTCGGCTATCAGGTTCGCCCTCTGGATTTCATGAAGGATGATCTTGACAGATACGTAACCGTCGATGCCGAGGACTATAAGGGATACGATATAAAAATAAACGTCCCCGAGCCAACCGAGGACGATCTTGAATTCGAAATAATAAAGCTTCTTGCATCAAAGAGAAAGACGGATAACGTTGACCGCACGTACTGGCTTAACCGCCCGATAGGCGCGGGAGATGCAGTGTACGTCTACTATGCCGGCTATGAATATGATGAGGACGGCAACCGTGTCGAGATACCGAATTCAAGCAACTATTCTTATACGGTGGAAAAGCTTAAAAATTCCGGAGGAATAATGATAGGCGGGGGTAGCATGATACCCGGCTTTGAGTATTCGCTTCTTGGAGTGGTTCCCAATCATTACAATACTGATTTTGTACGCTATACGACCGGTAACGTTCAGGAGGGTGACGTTGTTTATGCCACCGCAAGCTACGTCAAGGAGGACGGCTTGCTCTATGAGGGCGCAACTATACGTATCGACCTTGGAGACGAGAACGTAGAACGCTTGTGGGGAGTTAATATCTATGACTACCTCAAAGAAGAGCAGATAGGAATGACAAACACCTCGCCGATAACTCTTACCTGCGAGGGCAGCGGAGATAAGATAACCTTTACACGCATAACGGTTAATTATATTACGCGCTGTGAGGATGACAGCGTTCTTACAATACAGGCGAGATTTCCTTATGATTATAGCGAGGAGAGCCTACGCGGCAAAGAAGTGTATTTTGACATCTTCTTCTTCGGTGTTGTGGATTATGAGTGCCCGACCTATGACGATACGTTCGTTCTTGAAACGCTTGGCGTAAAGGAAGAGCTGATCGCGGATTATGAGGGAGCTTCTGCGGCTGAAAAATATAAAAATTACCGAAAGGACCTTCTTCAGAAGGAATACCTTGATAACGTAGCACTTGAATCCGAAAACGTCATGTGGGAGCACCTTAAAAAAACTATTACAGTCAAGGAATATCCAAAGCGCGAGGTCAACCGCGTGTATGATAATTATTACTACAGCCTGCGCGCATCCTACATTGAGGCGAATTCCGACGGTGCGGGCTATGAAAGCCTTGACGAGTTTGCATGCGAGAGCCTTGCGCTTGACAAGGGTGCCGACTGGACCGGCTATATAATGCAAATGACCGAGGACGAGATAAAAGAGAAGCTTATCTTCTATTCTATCATGAGAGCCGAGGGGCTTGCACCTACAGACGAGGAATTCAGCCGATGTTACCGTGAGGAGCTGGAACTTGATTTTGAGTATTATTACGGCAAGGGTCGTGATGATTACAAGAGTGCCGAGGAGTATGAGGTAGCGCTCGCTGAATACGAGAAAATGATGCTCGATGAGGTAGGCGTGTCGTATTATAACGATATTATCTACTACGCTTTTGCAACGCCTGCGATACTTGATTTTGCAAACGTAATAAACGAAGCGGAGAGTAAATAACAAAGATTTATAAATAAAAAAACGGCGAACCTGTTATCACGGGCCGCCGTTTTTTTATTATTCGGTTTTAAGGATGAGCCGTGTATGACTCAAAATACTTTATTATATTCCGCACGCCTGCCGCAACGTCCTCTGTAACGAATGGCAAAAGCTCCTCTGCCAGCTTCAAGCCCCATTCAGCGTGCATGGCGATCTCTTCCTCGGCATCCTCACCGCTCTCGGAAAGCTCTCCAACGGCATTATAATCGTCAATGATTATGCCGAGCAGCTGCTCGCGGCAGTCTGAGATAACGGTAGCCGCGAAGTCAGGCTGGGAATTGCCCGCACCGCTGTATTCAAGTGCCATTCTCAGTGCCGAAAGGTAGAAGCCCACTACCGTGTTGCGTTTTTCCTCGGTCTCAGGCTCATCCTGTGAACAGTATTCAAGGATAACCGCATATCTGTAATAGCAGTCGGCAAGCTCTAGCATATGCTCACTGTCAAGCCCCGCGTTGACAAGCTCAAGCAGCTCGCCTATTTCAAGCGCGGAATACTTTTTTGCGCCCTGCCAATCATCGTTTCGCCTGTAGTTGTCCGAGATCTCGCGATAGCACGTAGCAGAGAATGAGTGCATGTCCTCACTGTCGGAGGCATCCGAAGTGTTTTTGTATTCCGCAATAGCTTCAAGATACCGCATAGCAACCGTATCCGGGTCACATTCCTGCTTTATTGCCAGCTCCGCCGCAAAGCTTGCCTTGAATGCCTTTTCGTGCTTACCGCCTATGTGTTCAAGAAGCCCGAGGGCAGCAAGTCTTGCATTAAGGTCGGAAAGAGTACGGTTAAGCTGCTCGGAATTTACCTTTGCCGCAAAGATACTCGCGCATATATAACCCATAGGTATTGCCGCCTCTGCCGTTTTGCCGCGGTGCTTTCCGTATGAGAGTAAGAGAGAGTCGAGCGCGGAAAGCAGCTCGTTTGCGATTGCCGCATCGCTCTCGCCCTCTATCGGTGAGTAGGTCTTGTTCAGCGCAAGCTTAACACGCTCCGCATCGTATTCATCGAGTATTCTGTATGACAGCTCCGCACCGCTGTCTATGAGTGCTCCTAGCTGTTCTATAGCAAGTATTCTGTAATTTATAGCCTCGGTATGCATATCAAGCTCCGTGTATATCGAGGCCATCACACCGTTTGTAAGTGCTTCTGCAGAGGAGTATCGCTCATCGGTGCTCTCGGAGAATTTCAAAGCCGTGCGATAGCAGAGCTTGGCTTCTTCAAAGAACGTAAGCGCCTCATCGCTCATACCGACGCTGTAGCCGATTTTTTCACCGACAAGCTGCGCTGCGTAACCGTGATAATAGCTTACGTAGTCTTCTCCGAGATGCTTTTTTTCAAGCGACTTTACGAATTTTACCGCCTCGGTTGCAAAAACAACGGCACATTCATCGTCACCGAGCAGGGTGTAATTATTTGACACGGTCTCTATGAGAGATATACATTCCCATACTCGCCCGGCTTTTGAAGCAGGGTCGCGTTCCAGATCGATAAGCGCGCTGTAAGAGAGAGCGGCGCGTGAAATGTAGGTGCCTGCCGCAACGTCATCTCGCAGATCTTCGTCTGAACTGTAATATCTGGAAAGGCTTCTTATGGGAGCTATTATATCCCTGAGTCTTGATGCCGAATCAAACTTTTCAGCTTCCATACATTCCTCGCACAGCGCAAGCTCTGCCTTTGCCGCCTGCACAGCAAGCTCCCTCAGCGAAAGCTCCGAGCTATCCTTGCCGAGAAGCTTTGCTGCCTCGTCGGCTACCTCAAGTCTCTTTTCGGGATCGGCAACGGTGCTGTCGCATAGGGAAAGCCACCGTCCGAGTCTACCGCAGATTATCGAAAGGTCGCGCTTGAAATTGATGATCAGCTCGCCCTCCATGAGCAACTCGGAAATAAGCCTGCGTGCCGCATAGAAGCAATTTTTGAAAGCGGAGAGTATGCCGTCTGTGTCGGACGGATTTTTCATACCGTTTCTTATCAATTCATCGTAGCAGAACATTTTCCTGCACAGCGAAAGGTGCTCGTCCGAGGGGATCTGTGCATAGCAGAGAGCCTCTTTGGCGTAAGCTGATGCCGCTGCAAAGTCTCCGTCCACAAAATGCGCAAAGCGGCATCTTGCAAGCTTATCGTAAAATGCAAAGTCGGGGCTTGCACCGAGCCTTTTCATGACTGCAATGTAAGCATCACGCAGCTTCGGTGCGTTAAAGGAAACCGCAAGCATGCGCGTGAATATCCTGTCCTTCGCTACTGAGCCGATCTCTTTTTCGGCAAGCTCGGAGAAGAAGCCCTCAAGGAAGCTCTCGCCCTTTTCGAGAATACCCTCGCATACCTTATCCGTCACGGAAAAGGCGGTATTGTACTTAGTCAGAAGAGTGAGCAGGGTATCCCAGCAATCGCAGTCGTAAGGGTTGTTTTCGAGCGATGCTATGATGTGCTCGTGACCGTAATCCCGCACGTAATCGCAGAGCATGAACCGTCTGCGTGCGAGCAGGTTGCTTATCGACTTGGTTATTATCTCGTCTCCGTCCTCTTTATGTATCCTGTATTCATCGGGGCATGAGGGGCTGACGAAGTAATCCTTCATTGCATCGTGATATAAAAGCACCTTGTTGCCGCGCTTGATAAACAGAGGCGTGGAGTCTCTTACAATATCCGAAAGCTTGGTCTTGCTTATACCGAGCACAGCGCACGTCTCGTCCTCCGTGAGAGGATATTTTGATACCGCCATGACGGATATAAGAGGCTTTACATGCTCCTTGTAAAATCCGAGCTTTCCCGCCTCGGTGAAATATTTTTTCAGCTGCTCCGTGTAGTATCCGTAAATGCTTGACGGAGCGTTGTCTACCGTGCACGGGTCGTCGAGCATGCCGAGATTTCTGTGCTCTTCAAGGAAGAAATCAATGTAGTTCAATGAATATTGGCTTTTCGCTATCAGCATATCGCGGCACACGTCACTCAGGGAGACATTCTTCCTCTCGCACATCGTGCGGATGTATTCCGCGCAGTCCTCTCGGCTGTTTTCGCTGTGCTCCTCAATATCGTAGTAATCGGTGTCCTGCGAGCCGAGATAGGTTGTAATATACGTCTCGGGTCTGCCCGTGAAGAATATTTTGACGTTGCTTCGTATCCTGTGCTTTCTTGATTTCAGCGCGTTGAGGAAAACAGCGCAGTCGTCTCTTGCATATTCGTCAAGCCCGTCAAGGATGAAAACGAAGGTACCCCCCTCGGTGCTTCCCTCAAACGCCTTGATGAAAATATCCTCGGTGAGCGCGTCTATCTCGGTTGGCAGATCGTGGCTGCTGAGATAATCCGCAAGGGCGCGGTCATTCGTCTGTATAAGCTTGTAAGCAACGGTATACAGCATATTTTTCAGCACGGTAGTGCTTGAATATGCCTTTTGAGCAGAGTAGTACACAACGTTCGGAACGCTCTCGCGTATCTGATCGTAAAGCTTTGCCGCAAAGAAGCTTTTTCCCGTTCCCATGTGCCCGAAAAGGGTAAAGAAGCGGTGAGTGTCATTCGCTATCCACCCGTTTACGCCCTCAAACAGCGACTTTTTTATTCCGTTTATGTAGTTTGTCTTACCCTCATTATAGATGCTATCAACGTTTTCGGTTATTTTCTGTACGGTGTTGCGTACGTCGTTCGTTACGCACAGATCAAGCCCCCTGACGCCTATGTAGTTGAAATTCTGATGCACGCTCTTTGTTTCAGGCTCGTCCTTGACCGTGCTTTTTTTCTTGAACCATCCAAAAATACTCATAGCTTGTCTCCCACACTAACGTGTTGATTTTTAGGCTGATTATCAGTCAAATCTCTCCAGGTACTCGTTTATGTTGTCAACTATCTGACAGCGGAGCAGGCGTATGTTCTTTATTATTGCGCTTCTGTTCAGCGGGCTGTTGTTTATTTCCATTGCATCGTACTTGTCCTCATATCTATTAAGATAGGCGAGCTTATTGTAAATGGTTATCAGCCTGCCGTACTCGTCGTTGTGAGCGTGTATAAGCTCGATGAATATATCACTGCTCTTGACAGAATCCCATACTATACATTCGGCTTCAAGCGTGTTTTTTAAATAGTTTGAGTTCTGGTCGTCAAGCTCGTTTATGCTGTTGAGGTCGTTGCGTATTCCGATAAGCTCACCCTTGATAGCGTTTCTTATTGTGGAAAGGCGGCTCCTCTCACTGAAAAATTCGCCTATCTTGTCAGCTCCGAGAGCCACGAAAAGACCCACGAAGGAGCCGACCACCGTGTAGATTATTTCTGCCCAGTCAACGTCACCGAACGTCATTTTAAGTATAGGGAAAAATGCTAATGCTGTCATAATTTCAATATCCTTTCATCGCTCTGTCAGCGTATCATTTTTAGTATTTTCAGCTTGTATGCCGAGGAGGGGTCCTTGAATTTTTCAAACACCTTGTTCCCCTGCAACGCCTGCGCGTAGTATTTGTCCGCTGCCGCTCTGTCGCTCCTGCCCGTGCCAACACCGAATTCATAAAGGCAGCCGAGCGTGTAAAGAGCTTTGGGATATCCAAGCCCCGCGGAGCGTTCAAGCAGCTCCATTGCCTCGGTGTATTTCTTTAAATGTATCAGTGACATTGCACAGGAATATATCGAACGTATCATCTTCCTCATGCGCCTTTGGTAAAGCACCTCAAGCTCCTCGTCTGCACCGTGCATCCCTCGCTCTGATGCAAGCTTGAGATACCGTACAGCCAAGCTGTAAGAAAAGGCAACTCCGCGCCCTCTGCTGTAGCAAAGTGCAAGGGGCAGAAGTGCGTCTGCATTTCCGTCGTTGTATGCCGCTTTGTACCAATAAAAAGCACTTTTCATATCGCGCTCCGTTCCGAAGCCCGTGGCATAGCACTCGGCAAGCTTCAGGGCGGAATTCGGCTCGCCCATTGCGGTAGCTATGGCAAAGGAGCGAAATGCGGTGAATTTCATGTCCTCGGTCGGTGCGTCCTTCAAAAGCGCTATTTCACAGCCGCTCTTGTAAAACTCATATCGCTTGGACTTTATTGCAACCGATTTTTGCTCGGCGCTTTCGGTCGCGGCAAGGTCGTAAAGAGCCTGTGCCTGCTTTATATCGCGCTCAACCAGCACACCGTCATTATATACGTCACCGATGCGCTCATAGGCAGCGGTGTAGCCGAGCGAGGCAGCCTTCCTGTAGTATTCGAGCGCGAGCTCCGTATTCTGCTCAAAGCATCTGCCCTCGGCATACTCGCCCGCGATGTATATTGCCGCTGCGGCGTTGCCCTTTGATATGCTGAGATCTATATAGTGCTTGGCACGCTCGGTATCCTGCCCTATGCCCTTGCCCTCCGCATAAAGAATTCCAAGGGCTGCAATGCCGTTGATATTTCCAAGCTCGGCAAGCATTGACGTCAGCTTAAAATATGCACTGTCGTAGCCTAAGGCGAGGGCCTCGTCGGAAAGTGATCTGACAAATTTTTCGTACTGCGGGAATTCGAGTATCGGAGGCTGCTCTGCACGCACCGAGCGCAGCTTGTAGGCAAGCTTCAATGCGCTTATCGGCGGAATTGTCATCTTGTCGATATACCACTTTGCATAGGCGGGATTGGCTTCAACGCCAACGCCCTCGCACCAACGCTTTGCCATATTTACCACCGAAACGGTATCGTCACACCCTGCTGCAAGATAGCAGAAGTAAGCGGCAAGCGGTTCGTTGCCCTCAGCCGAGCAGAGCTCGGAGCAGTCGGGATAGGAGTCTATCGCACCGAGCACGGCTGCAAACTTTAGATAAAACGCTGAGGCACGCTCACTGTGCCTGCCGATCAGCTTTGAGTAACGGTAAGCCGAGTAGGGGTCGTGCTTGTTGAGAGCCAGACGGTAGTATTCCATGGCTGCGTCGATATTGCCTGAGGCAGCCGAGGAGCTCTCAAGGTGCTTTGCATATTCGCGTGCAGATTCCGCATCGCCCGCATCGGCAAGCAGGTGTCGCAGCTCGGTCACTTTCGCGCTGTTTTTTTGCGCTGTCGCGGTGACAAGCTCGCGCCGCGCCGCTTCTATATCCGTCGGCGATAAGCCCATCTCGGCTTTGCATATCGGGCAGGTCTTGCCCGAGTAGTTTATCTCGCTTTGGCACCTGTTGCATTTTATCATCGTAAAAATTACCTCCGTTGGGATCGTCGCTTATATTTTACAACATCATGAATTTTTTGTCAATATAAATATTTTAATGTAAAGAGGGGAAAATACACTAAAGCCACGGTATTCGGCTGCCGCGTTCCGATCGCATTTGTAAAAAAGCTTACAAGCAGTAAAGCTATATCGATCCGCCTCATTTGAATTTATGCGCAAAAAACAGCCCTTTCCGTGCAAAAATTTGCAAAGGAAGAACACTATGTTTATGAAAAACGATAAGAAAAAAAGCCGCCCGCTTTTAGCAATAGGCGTTGGCGCCTTGGCGGTATACGGAGCATACAGCATGGTTGCAGGAGCAAAAAATATATGCTGTGAAAAGGCTAAAATGCTAACAAATATTTTCAAAAAGCAGGAAAAATGTGAAGAAATGACCGACTGCACAGACGATGAGTGCGGATTTTAAACATTCGCGTAAAAAATAAATTTTGTATCGCTCACACAAAGCGGTACGGCTTCATATAATAATATCGGGGGATAGGCACGGCACAGTGGGAAGATCCCATGCATGCTCTTTTGCATATCCCTCGGATTTTGATATATCGAAGGAAGAAAAACTATGACCGTTTCTATCCATGGAAAAGACCCTCGACTTCGATATTGTAAGGATTACCTTTTGCGCTCGGCAGTCGGGCGCAGCGGCAAACTTTTGCTCTTGCCGATACCGTCAAGCCGTGACGGTGAACACGTAACAGGTACCGATGAGCGCATTGATGACGTATGCGCACAGTTGCTTGGAGGCGATATCATAGTGGGCTACGGCTTGCCGAGAGCAATAAGGACATCACTTGCCTCAAAGGGCGTCTTTATCATAGACGTAGAGCACGACGAAGAGTACCTTATGGCAAACGCAAATCTTACCGCCATAGGAACTCTTGGCAGAATTCTGACCGAGGAAAGTGCCGCCCCGTGCGAGCTTTCGGTGGGTATTATAGGCTACGGCAGAATAGGGCAAAGACTGCTTTATGCGTTGGCGTTTCTCGGAGCAAGGGTTAAGGTGTTTACGTCAAAAAAAGAGCTTGCCACAGACCTTTGTATGCTCGGCATATCGGGCGCGGATTCGCTTTCGCTTGAAAAAACGCCTACCGCAGAAAGCTTTTCGGGGCTGGATATCCTTATCAACACGGCTCCCGCGCGCCTTATTCCCGCGTGCGCTGCCGAGGCATTGACAGGGGTGCGTGTAATAGAACTCGCGAGCGGTGACAACATACCTGCCGGGATTACCTATGAACGCTTTGCATCCGTGCCTGCCGAAATGTACCCGAAAAGTGCGGGCAAGGCTCTTTCGGATTCGATTTTCCGTATGCTCGGGCAAACTCACTGATCGAATTCGGATCTTTTCACCTATTTTACAGGCTACAGTATCATTCCGCTTTTCAGGTGAGCGACGTGCCGGGAGCTCTTACGGCTAACGCTCACCGCTGCGGAGTGGGCAGCCTTGATATAAATTTCAGAGGAGACAATATGATAGGATATGCTTTTTGCGGCTCTTTCTGTACGCTTGGAGAGTCGCTCGGAGCGCTTGATACACTTGCACGCTCAGGCGAAGAAATATTGCCTATAATGAGCGAGAGAGTGTACGGTACCGATACCCGATTTTTCGCCAAAGAAGAGCTTCACAGCAGGGTTAGATCGGCAACGGGGCGCAGTATAATACACACCGTCAAGGATGCCGAGCCGCTCGGCCCGACCTCTCCGCTCAGGGCGCTGATAATAGCACCTTGCACAGGTAACACTCTGGCGAAGCTCGCCTCGGGTATCACGGATACAGCCGTTACAATGGCGGCAAAGGCACACCTCAGGCAGGACAGACCCTTACTTATCGCTCTGGCATCTAATGATGCCATGAGTCAGAATCTCGGAAACATAGGTAAGCTTTTACAAAGAAAATCGGTATATTTCGTTCCGATGCGGCAGGATGACCCAATAGGTAAGCCTCACTCGCTGGTTGCCGATTTTTCGAAAATTCCCGAGGCGCTTTCCGCTATGCTCGGAGGCAAACAGTTAAGACCGCTGTTCATCTGATATACAAACAGGGGAGATGTCGCAAACACCGAATGCGGCATCCCCTTATTATTTTTATTATTTGCGATTGTGCGGCAAGTTCAATACCGTATCGTTAAAATGCACAAAACGACCCACCGAGCTTCGTCTTAAATGACGAATTTTCATCTCTTGTTTTCATTGTCAATTGACAAAAGCCTGCGTTTATTGTATAGTATATAGTGTAGTAATAGAGTTATTTTAAATTAACGAGGTCTGTATGAAAAAGAATTTGAAAATAATCGTGCAGCTGCTTGTTGCGGCAATGCTTCTTACGTTGGTAACGGTAGTTGTTTTTGCTGAGGATGAGGGTGCGGTTTTCGGTGTTACTGCTGCTGACGGTTCGATAACCGACTATTATAAGCAAAGCGACTTTAATTCCGCATTTGAATCTCTTGGTGACGGTGAAACGCTTACTCTCTACAGCGATATAGAAATGACATCCGGAGTATACGTAGCATCAACAGCAGCTTCTGCCAAGACTATCTCGCTTGATCTTGGAGGTCACGGAATTTATTCGCTTGAAAAGAGAACTATGTTTCAGATCGGAGCGTACACAACGCTTAACGTATACTCATCAGCTCCCGATGCTTACCTTTACGTTGTCGGAAGCGGTGCTACCACCGGCGGAAACGTATTTGCAATAAGAAACACGGGCTCCCGTGTCAACTTTGGAGAGATGACTGTTGGTGACGTCACCTACCCCGGCTCGAACATTTCAACGTTTTCCTCCTGCTACGTTGACGTAAGAGAAGAAGGTGCTGTGGGCTACTTCGGCAACGGTGGAACGCATTACTGCAACATAAAGGACTGGTCATGCTTCATCGGTGCAAGAACGGGTGACGGTGTCGTGGAGATGAAAAATTCCAATATCATACTTCAAGGCTTCAACGCACTGATATATAATTTGTCGGCAGCAAACTCATACCTGTTTGAAAACTGCGTTATCATCAGCATGGATTCTTCGGTGAGACCTTTTATGGGAGAGGTGCATTGCTCTGTAACGGTAAAGGACTGTGTTACGAATTTATATCTTGGTACAAGCTCGGAGCTGACGGAGGAGAAGATAGTTACGCTTATCGGCAGTAACGTGTTCGGCGTCGGTAAGGATTATGATCTTTGGCTTCTTGCGGAAGGTACACCCGATCTGGTCAGCGCAAAAACGCTGCATACCATAGAGCTCGTTGAGGGCGGCTATGACAGCTGGTATTACGACGTTATGGGTAATTTTTCAAAAACAAAGCTTGAAGATCCCGATGTAACCGCGCTCGGAATACTTACGTCGGCAGATAAGACCGTTGAGTACACCTGGACGTTCGACAAAAACAGCGTTACGGAGACGTGGTACTATGAGGATGAGCCCATATTCCCCTACGATCTCCCGACTGCAAAGGAGCCGGGACTGTACAGATACGGCTGGCAGAAGAGCGTTTCCGAGGACGGTAAGATTACGTACACCGGAGGCCGTGTTGCCGATTTCGATATATGCGTCAGTGCTGTGTATGAGGATGGCGAGGTATATTACAGGATTTACGTTCCCGCAGAAATAATAGAAATGGGGTATCTCGTGTTCACCGGAGTATCTATAGGAGGTGCTATATATTCCTCCGACGAATGGAAACCGGTCACGGTTGGAGATGAGGATTACTACACGGTATCCACAATGACTCTCCCCGAGGATGACGTCGATCAGGTAATAGAGGTCGTGCTGCCATGCGATTTCCCGTCTCAGAAAGGGCAGATAATAGAAGCCGTTACAACCTGGAAAGTAACGCTTTCCGAATATGTAGAGCGCGTTTTGGAGAATTACGAGCTTTATGACAGCGAAAGTGTTGATGTTGTCAGAGAAATCTCAGAGAAATATTTCGAAAACTAAACACGGAGTCAAAGTATTATGAAAAAGAAAGTAACAAAACTCGTCTTGACTTTGCTATCGCTTGCCTTGACCGTATGTGCATGTACTCTTGCTGTTTTTGCCGAGGATGCCAATGATGCGGAAGTAATGCCCGATTTCACCGTAACGGATAAGGACGGTAATGAAAGGGTAGAGCTTTCGGGCAGCGGTGAGGAGGCACTGGTAGCAGCTATGAGCTCTCTTCTTGACGGAGATACAGTCAAGCTCAACCGTGATTTGCAAATAAGTGCGGCAATATACATAAAGAGCGAACAGGCATCCCCGAGGGTTATAAATTTTGACCTTGGCGGTCACATGATTTACTCGCTGAAAAAGATCACTGCTTTTTCAGCAGGCGATTACACCACCTACAATATCTATTCCTCAGCTCCCGGCGGTTATATCTATATAACCAACGTTGAGAATACGTCTTACGGTGGAAACGTATTCAATATCATGGGCGACTCTGCTGTTATAAATGCAGGCGAGGTAACACTTGGCGATGTAACTTATCCCGGTGAAAATCTTTCGACGTTCAGCTCCTGCGTTATTGACCTTTATCCGTTGGTTAACGGCAACAGCTTTTACAAGCTTTGTGACAGTAATTCTTATTTTAATCTGACAGGCGGATATCATTTCAGCATCTGCTCGGATTATTCGGGCTTTATTATTCCGAGATGCGGAGAGGCAACCTTTAATATCAAGGATGCAAACTTTATCATGTTTGAGACGAGAGCGCCAATAAATTCCGCAGGCACAGATACAACGCTCAACATGGAAAATTGCCGCCTTATCCAGGCGGAGGGCAAATCCGTAGCACTCTTCAATTCGGTGTTCGGAAAGGTAAAGCTCAAGGACTGTGTAACTTCATATTCTATCAAGGCTTCGTCCTCTGCGGAGAATTGTCTTACCCTTGAGGGAACGAACGTTTTCTCACAGGGAACAACCTTTGAGCAAAGCATAATCAAGAGCAGCGATGAGCTTTTGCTGGCAAGGACTTCAAGTGAATATGAGCTTGTATACGGTGGAAGAGACGTTAACTATTATGACAAGACGGGGCAGTTTATCGCTCTTACCGAAACTCTCCCCAAAATTCCCGATGCGTGCATTGTGACGACCGAGGAAAATACCGTCACCTGCCGATTTGTCAGCGAAAAGGATGAAAAAACGGAGATATGGTGTAAGGGGCAGACCCCCGAATATCCGTTTGATCTGCCGCGAGAAAAGCTGGCGGGCATGTACAAATACGGTTGGCGCAAATCCGTCAATGAAAACGGAGTTGTTTACACAGCGGGTCTCATTGCAGATTTCGATATAAAAATAAGCGTTGTTTACGATACACATCTGTATTTCAACGTTTTCGTTCCCGCTTTCATTTTCGATGATGGATATCTTGATTATCTGGGTGTAACGATAGACGGCATGGATTTCCCAATGTCAGATTGGGAGAAGCGCGAGGTAGACGGTGAGTTTTATTACGCTGCTTATACCAACTATCTTGATGAGGAGGATACCGCACTCAATGACATAAGCGTATTTATCCCCTGCGATTTTTCAGGCAACAAGAGAGCGGAAACCACTTGGGAGATAAATCTTTCCGAATATGTGGAGCGCGTGCTCGCTACCGAAGCCGATGCAATCTATACCGAGGATGAATATGCACTCGTTCATGCGGTAAAAACAGCATTCTTATCGGAGCAGAATTAAGAAATCAGTGGCTGTCTCATTAACATTTATTAAACCGACATAAAGAGGGTAGCTCATGCTTCAAGCTTGAGCTACCCAAATTTTTTTGTTCAGTGTGGTCTTTTATATTTTTTCTACGGAAATAGTAACTACCTCGCCGTTGATGTTCCACTCCTTGGAATGAGTAAGAACAGTATCGGTCAGAATTTCCACAGCGAGAGTATCCGAATTTATCTCCTGTGCGTTTTTGAGCGCGATCTCAGCGATCTTTTCGTTACCCGAGAAGCCTATTCGGATATTATCGAGGACCTCAAAGCCTGAGTCCTTACGCATCGTCTGAATTTTTGAAACAAGCTCTCTGACTGTGCCCTCTTCGATAAGCTCGGGGGTGAGATTTTTGTCAAGAACAACCGTGATGCCGCGGTCTGAAAGCGACTCAAAGCCTTCCATTCTCGTCATTTCTATCAAAAGATCCTCTTTCGTGAGGCTTGCCGTGATCTCACCGAGGGGAAGCTCAAGTGTGCCAACGCTCTCAAGCTGATCCATTGCATCGTTACCGTCAAGAGTTGCGAGCGCGGTTCTTATAGCACCGAGATATTTGCCGTACTTGGGTCCGAGCGTGCGGAGCTGAGGCTTGAAGCTGTAGGTCGTGAACGCTCTTACGCTGTCG
Source organism: uncultured Ruminococcus sp. (assembly GCA_964617165.1). Taxonomy (GTDB): domain Bacteria; phylum Bacillota; class Clostridia; order Oscillospirales; family CAG-272; genus UBA1740. The sequence goes on along the minus strand of CAZTWE010000022.1, from coordinate 4,345 downwards.
GTGAATTCAACAGTTTTTACGTTCAGCTCCTCGGCAATTACCGAAACGAAGCTCTCATCGGGAACCTTATCAGCCTTGACGTACATTTTTGCGATAGGCTGGCGGTTTTTGATAGCCGCAGCGTTTCTTGCGGCACGTCCGAGTACAACGATATCAACGACCCCTTCCATGTTGTCCTCAAGCGCGCGGTCTATAAACGACTCATCGGCAGTGGGGAAATCGCAAAGGTGAACGGAAGCGGGCGCACTCTTGTCAACCGAGCAAACGAGGTTTCTGTATATATCCTCTGTCATGAACGGAATGAGGGGTGCGGAAAGCTTCGCTATATTAACAAGGCAGGTATAAAGAGTCATGTAAGCCGCGATCTTGTCACTCGGCATACCCTTTACCCAGAAGCGCTCGCGCGAGCGGCGAACGTACCAGTTAGACATCTCGTCAACGAGATCTTCAAGCACCCTCGTTGACTCAACGAGCTTGTAGCTCTCCATATATCCGTCAACAAGCTTTATCGCGCTGTTGAGCTTGGAAAGTATCCACTTGTCCATGACGTTCAGATCGCTCTTGCAGAGTGAGTATTTTGTGGGGTCGAAGCCGTCTATATTTGCGTAAAGCACGTAGAATGCATAGGTGTTCCAAAGCGTACCCATGTATTTGCGCTGACCCTCAACTACCGCATCACCGAAGAAACGGTTTGGAAGCCAAGGTGCTGAGTTCGAGTAGAAATACCAGCGTATAGCATCTGCTCCGTAAAGCTCAAGTGCCTCAAAGGGATCAACAGCATTGCCCTTGGACTTGGACATCTTCTGTCCGTCCTTGTCAAGCACGTGTCCGAGCACAAGAACGTTTTTGTAGGGAGCCTTATCGAAAACGAGAGTGGATATAGCCATAAGCGAGTAGAACCAACCGCGAGTCTGATCAACGCCCTCGCTGATGAAATCAGCAGGGAACTGCGCATCGAACATCTCCTTGTTTTCAAAAGGATAGTGCCACTGCGCAAAGGGCATAGAGCCTGAGTCAAACCAGCAGTCTATAACCTCGCTCACCCTCTTCATCTCACCGCCGCACTTGTCGCACCTGATAGTAACAGCGTCTATAAAGGGTCTGTGAAGCTCTATGTTTTCGGGGCAGTTGTCGGACATGCGGCACAGCTCTTCTACAGAGCCTATAGAGTGCCTGTGACCGCAGGAGCATTCCCAGATGTTTAGGGGCGTGCCCCAATATCTGTTACGGGAAAGTCCCCAATCCTGTATATTTTCAAGCCAATCGCCAAATCTGCCCCTACCGATGCTCTCGGGTATCCAGTTTACCGTATTGTTGTTGCGGATGAGGTTTTCTTTAACCGCAGTCATGCGTATAAACCAAGTGTCACGCGCATAGTAGATAAGGGGCGTGTTGCATCTCCAGCAGTGCGGATAGTCGTGCTCAAACTTGGGAGCGGAGAAGAGCTTGCCCGCGCTCTTCAAATCGTCGAGTATAACGGGGTCTGCTTTTTTAACGAAGGTGCCTGCATAGGGAGTATCGGCAGTCATCTCGCCCTTGCCGTCAACAAACTGAACAAAGGGCAGGTCATATTTTCTTCCGACCTTGCTGTCGTCCTCACCGAATGCGGGAGCTATGTGTACGATACCGGTACCGTCTGACATTGTAACGTAGCTGTCACAGGTGACAAAGTGCGCATTAGCACCGAGCTTCTTCACGTACTCACCCGTGCACTCAAAGAGCGGCTCGTATCCGCGTCTTTCAAGCTCCGAGCCCTTCATCTCGGCAAGTATCTCATACGCGGGAGTACCCTCCTCGCGCTGGATTGAGCCGAGCACCTTGTCAAGCAGTGCCTTTGCCATGTAGTAGGTATATCCGTCAGCTGCCTTGACACGGCAGTAGGTGTCCTCAGGATTTACGCAGAGCGCAACGTTTGAGGGGAGTGTCCACGGAGTTGTCGTCCATGCAAGGAAATATGCATCCTCATCGGTGCACTTGAAGCGTGCGATAGCCGATCTCTCCTTGACCGTTTTGTAGCCCTGTGCAACCTCGTGTGAGGAAAGGGGAGTACCGCAGCGAGGGCAATAGGGAACTATCTTAAAGCCCTTGTACAAAAGCCCCTTGTCAAATATCTGCTTGAGCGCCCACCACTCGGATTCAATGAAGTCGTTCGTGTAGGTAACGTAGGGATCATCGTTGTCAACCCAATAGCCGACAGTGCCCGAGAAATCCTCCCACATTTTCTTATAATTCCACACGGATTCCTTGCAATGCCCGATAAACGGCTCAAGTCCGTAGCCTTCTATCTGATCCTTTCCGTCAATACCGAGCTTCTTTTCAACCTCAAGCTCAACGGGTAAGCCGTGCGTATCCCAGCCCGCCTTACGGAGCACTCGCATGCCCTTCATGGTGCGGTAACGCGGAATAGCGTCCTTGATAACTCTTGTAAGCACGTGTCCTATATGGGGCTTGCCGTTTGCTGTGGGCGGGCCCTCGTAGAACGTGAAATCGGGGCAGCCGCGGCGCAGCTCAACGCTCTTTTCAAAAACAGCGTTATCCTCCCAGAATTTTCTCGTTGCCTTTTCTCTTTCGACAAAGCCGAGGCTTGCCGAAACCTTTTCATAAACTTCGCTCATATTCAGTCTCCTTGTAGCCCCAAGAGGGCATTTTTACTAAAAAATAAAAAAGCCTATTCCGCGCGCGAAATAGGATATACCACCACATATCTGCCAATATGCGTTCCTTTACGCAGAACCTGCGGCAAAAATTACTCGGCAAAGAAAACGCCTTTCACCCTTGCAGCTCCGGAGTGATATTCACTGCGGCTACTGACTGTCGGGCTCTCACCTACCCCGACTCTCTGTGAGTGCTTCACCGCCGCTACTGTCTCCATCACGGCTATTGTATATAATATATTGTTCGTGCTTGCTTGCAAGCATACGGGCACGAACTTCGTGTATTACAATTATATACAAAAAAATCTTCAAAGTCAATAGATAAAGCAAATTTGTCGCGAATTTCTCCGCTGAGAATATTACCCTATTGAATTTTGGTATTGGCTAAAGAGAACAGAACGTGACAAAGGGGGTGCCGAATTGCTTCCATTTTATCTTGCTATGCTTGATGACGAAGCAGACAAAGTAAAGCTTGAAAGAATTTACGAGAAATATAAGGCAGTAATGCTTAATACTGCAATGAGATTTACCGGGCATCAGTATTATGCGGAAGAAGCAGTGTCAAAAGCTCTCTATCGCATAACAACTTCTATAGAAAAAATAGATGATTCGTCCGAAAAAGCATTGTGTTCATACATATATACGGTTGTCAAGAACGTTAGTATAGATGTATTAAAAGAAAAAGAAAAAGATAGTAAATTGCTTAATATAGATGAACTCTACTATGTTTCATCAGACTATGACGTTGCAAAAGAGGTGGAACAGCGGGAAAATTACAGTGCCTTGCTTGCAAAAATAAACGATTTACCGGAAATGTATAAAAGCATATTGGTTCTTCGCTACGTTAATAATATGTCTGCAATGGATATCGCAAAAATACTTAACGTAAGTGTTCATACAGTGAATACAAGATTGAAGCGTGGAAAAGTCAAGCTTCGCGCCATTATTGGGGAGGAGGACGATAACGATGAATAAAACCGAGCATGATAGATTTAAAAAACTACTGCTGGATTCCCGACTCCTTGAAATTCAAAACATGGGTATAGATATCAAAGAGCCATGCTTTGAGCCTTCTCCCGAATATCATATCAAGATCAATGAAATACTTACAAAAGCGAAAGAAAATCGCGCAAAGACGCCGTATAAATATCTGTTTATAGTAGCGATAATAGTTATTTCTTTGCTTGTTACCATAGCATGTGCTGTTGTAATTGATTATATCATCAAGTATGAAGAAAATGCCACTGTGATAATCCCACAACCAACGGAAAAAGAACATCGAGAAACACTGGAAGATATCTATACAATGGGTTACGTACCGGAAGGCTATACCGTAACAGATGTTTCCGAAACATCCAAAAATGCTTTTGCTGTTTGGGCAAAAGATTCGGATGTTATCGCATTGTCGCAATTAGCTTTTACAACGGATAGCATATTCAGCTTCGATAATGACATTAATTATACAGAGGCTCATATTGGAATTTACAAAGTTTATTACAGAAAAGAATTCGGTTATTATGATTTGTATTGGAAATATGACGGATACGTTTTCTGCCTATCCTGCGTAGAAAATATTTCATTTCCGGAAATTGAAAAGATAATAGAAAACATTAAAATGAAATAATCAAACGTTTTTAGGGGCTAGCTCAAATGCAGAAAAATACGTTTGGGCTAGTTTCCTTTTTTGAATT
>CAZTWE010000021.1:0-33230 GCA_964617165.1 uncultured Ruminococcus sp. | reverse complement strand
CGATGCTCGAGTACTTCATGGGTGCTAAGGGTTCGCGTAAGTCGCTTTCGGATACGGCTCTGCGTACCGCTGACTCGGGTTATCTTACCCGTCGTCTTGTTGACGTTTCTCAGGACGTTATCATCCGCGAGGAGGACTGCGGTGCTACCTCGGGTATAGTTGTTTCGGATATCAAGACGGGCGACAACGTAGTTGAAAAGCTCTTTGACCGTCTCGTTGGCAGATACACTGTAAATGACGTTGTAAACGAAGAGACAGGTGAGCTTATAGTTCCCGCTAACACCATGATTGACGAAGTCATGGCTAAAGAGATAGTCGATGCAGGCATCACCTCTGTTGAGGTAAGAACGATACTTCGCTGCCTTGCAAAGCGCGGAGTGTGCGTACACTGCTACGGTGCAGACCTTGCACACGGCAATCCCGTTTCTATCGGTGAGGCTGTCGGTGTTATTGCGGCACAGTCTATCGGTGAGCCCGGTACTCAACTTACGATGAGAACCTTCCATACGGGAGGTGTCGCAGGCTCGGATATCACTCAGGGTCTTCCCAGAGTTGAAGAGCTCTTCGAGGCAAGAAAGCCGAAGAAGCCCGCTATAGTTACCGCCTACACGGGTACTGCACGTATTCAGTCGGATAAGAAGCTTTCCAAGGTTATTATTCAAAATCCCGTTGAGCCTACTACGGGCGAGGTGGTTTATGAGATACCCTTCGGTATGCGCCTTTGCATTGAGGACGGACAGCAGGTAACACGCGGTCAGCAGATTACAGAGGGCTTCCTCAACCCTGCGGACGTACTTCACATGTGCGGCATAGATGCTGTATATGATTACATCATCCGTGAGGTACAGAAGGTTTACCGCGGTGAGGACGTTGAGATCAACGACAAGCACGTTGAGTGTATCACTCGTCAGATGACGAGAAAGGTACGTATCGAGGATTCGGGTGACACCGAGCTCCTCTCGGGTACTACCGCTGATATTCTTGAGCTTCGCGAGGAAAACGAAAAGATAGATGCAAGAATAGCGGCAGGCGAGATTGCTCTGCGCCATGCAGAGGCAGCTCCCATGCTTCTCGGTATCACCAAGGCTTCGCTTATGACCGAATCCTTCCTTTCCGCAGCTTCATTCCAGGAGACCACAAAGGTTCTTACCGAAGCGGCTATCAAAGGAAAGCAGGATAAGCTTCTCGGACTCAAGGAGAACGTTATTATCGGTAAGCTTATTCCCGCAGGTACAGGTCTTGCAAAGTATCGCGCTGTTGAGATAAAGGACACCGAAAAGCGTGAGGAAGAGGTAATCGTTGATGCTGTTTCGAGCTTCGTGCCCGATGCGGATGAAACAACCGACACCGTTTCCGACGATCAGCAGTAATTTACAAAACAAAAAGTAAAAGCTAATACAAACAAAAACAGGGTAGCTCAGGTGGCAAGCTTGAGCTACCCTCAAATGCGTTAAGGGATAGGGAAATTCAGAGCGAAATTCTTTTCAAGAGGTTGCTTGGTTGGTTATAGCCACGATATTTAAGAAAAATTCAGTGAAGAAGATGGGAAAATCTATATTTCCCAACCTTGTGAGTTCGGCTCTCTTAGGCTATAACTCCGCGGCAAAATAGGGTAGAGATATTTATTCGGTATCTCTGCCCTGTTTTTTATTTCTTTGTAAATTTTGTACACTTTTATAATGTAAATTTTGGTATTTATCACGTATTTTCCATTTTTTACATATCATTATTGACATTTCATGGAAATGTATGATAAACTTTAATTGCGGCATACATTTTATGGAAATGCTGTACAAAATATGTAAAAACAAAGGAAAGAAAGGAAAAGGACCATGAAAAAATTCAGAACTGTTATGATGGCACTTGCAAAGAACAAGAAGATACCGACAAAGCTTTTGTCTCTATTTCTTACCGTTCTTTTAGTCTTTTACGCTATTCCTACCGTTATATACGGTGAAATAGCCGATGCCGTAAACGGTATCGGAAGCGGTGACGGTACAAGCTCCGAGACTGCATCGGCAGGCGAGGAAACAAGCGTTTACGACTACGTGGGTGCGGCGTACGAGGATGAAAGCCTGCGCGAGGAAAGCGCAAAGCACTTTCACTTAGAGGACGGCAGCTACGTTGCCGCTCAGTACAACTATCCTGTTCATTATCTTGACAGTGACGGCAGGTATAAGGACATAGACAACGCCCTCAGTGAGGCATCAGGCGGAGTTTATGCAAATGAAAATGCACGCATAAAGTTCGCAAAAAAGCTCACGGGCAACGAAACGCTATTTACTCTGCATGACGGTAATACGAAAATTACCTTTTCTCTTGTGGGCGCGAATAAAGGCACGGTGGGTAACGTAACCAACGCTACCGATGCACCGGAAGCCACCGAGCTGCAAAAAATGATGAATCTTGAAAATCTATCTTCAAGTATAATCTATGAAAACGTGCTTGACGGTGTGGATATAGAGTACGTAGTTCACTCTCTCAACGTTAAAGAGAATATCATAGTTAAAGAAAAGTCGGACAGCTATTCGTATTCCTTTGAAATTAAGCTCAACGGGCTCAGCGCGGCTCTTTCGGATAGCGGAGATATAATAATTACGGACAGCAAAAGCGGAGCTGTTACCTACAATATTCCCGCTCCCATAGTTTTTGATGCAAACGGTACTTACGCACCGTCAGGCGTTGCCGCGTATACTCTCGCAGGCAGCGGAAATAAGTACACTCTTACCGTGAGTGTATCAAACGAATGGATGAATTCCTCCGAGCGCGCTTTTCCCGTAACGGTAGATCCGACGCTTGGATATGCAAGCTCAGCATTCAGCGATACTTATATAGACTATAATAATCCCGATACCAACTATAATTCCTCAGAGACGTTTTACGTAGACCTTGATTGTACGGCATTTTGGATAACCTCCAGCCTGACAAATTTGCCGAGAGACTCATACATATTGAGCGCAAGCCTTGCCGTTGGTATTATGGCACACCCCTCATCGAAGACCGCCGACAGAATAGCCGCATCCAAGGTCATCTCATCTTGGAATGCAAATACCCTTACTTACAATACCCATCTGAGCGGAACAGGCGAGCTTGACGAAGATATACTTGACGTATGCGTTATAAGTCATACGGATGTAAATACGTATTGTACGTTCAACGTAACGAAAGCGGTCAGAGAATGGTATAGCGGTGAAGCTCCCAATTACGGTATAGCACTGCTCTCGCTATCCGGAAACGGTACGACCTTCTATAGCGAAGAGACATCAAACGATCCGTTGTTCACTGTAAACTACCGAGATATGAAAGGTGTTGAGAGCTATTGGTCAACGTCCTCCCACAGTGCGGGATATTCAGGTGTCGGTGACGTAAACCTTGCTACAGGTCAGCTGACCTTTGCTATTCCAACGCTCAGCACTACCGCAGCCATTCTCCAATATACACCTACTCTTGTTTACAATTCATCACTTGCAGGCAAGGATTTTGTTAATGCATATACTCAAAGCTCCTACGTAGACTCGTATGCACCTTACGGATTTAAGCTGAATACCTGCGAAACCGTTATTCAAAAGGGCTGGACAGATCTTACCGGAGCCTCATCTACCGTTATGATATGGGTAGATCCTGACGGTACCGAGCATGCTTTTCATCCCACCGCAGATAACGCGAACGTGTATGCGGATGAAGACGGTCTGCAAAAAACAATAACCCTGAATGAGGACGGAACCCTTACTCTCACAGATGACAGTTATAACAAGAGAGTATTTTCGCAGGGCTTCGACTCTCCCTCGGTGTCCATAAACGAATGTTGGCACCTGAGTTCTATAGTCGATCCAAGCGGAAATGCCATGTCATTCGGCTTTGACAATTATTACAGACCTACGTCGATTATATTTACGCCGAAATTGCTTTCGTCAGTAACAATGCTGGAGCTTTCATATTACAGCAACGGAAGGCTGAAAATGATATACGATCCCGTAAGCCTCGATGCGGTAATATTCAGATATTCGGAGACTTATGCAGGTGAATTGACTGCATCTGCTCCGGCATATCTGCGCCGAATAGATTTTGCGCACGGCACATCTGATGTAAGCTTAGCCGATTGGGAGAGCTTTGTTTTATCTGCCGCTAACATTACGAATATAACAATTGATGCCACCTCAAATTATACCTATAACGAAAGCGGATATCTTGTAAGCGTAAGCGATGCTATTTCCGATCAACGTATAGATTATACCTGGACGAACAATAAATTGACCGGAATATCTCACTACGCAGATGAAAGCCTCGGCCAGTCAGTAAGTATTGCGTATGAAAACGGCTACACAGCGGTGAGAAGCACAGGAAATGACGAGCTGCTGAATACCGATGACGACGTAATTACAAGATACGTTTTTGATGCGAACGGTAGAGCCAATAACGTGTATTCGATCTCGCCTGATTACTCGGAAATTTACGGTGCAACAATCGGAGAGTATGCAACGCAGGAAAACGTAAAGAACACCTTGGAAAAACAGACCGTTTTCGGTGGATCTTCTGTGAATTATCTATTAAACGGCGGTTTTGAGGCAAGTACAGGCTCTGCATTGTTTGATAACTGGGAGCATGGAGGAAACGTTACCCGCGTAAGCAGCAGAGATTTTGACGGCAACTATGCGGCACGTTTTTCTCCCACAGCAGGAACCTCCGCATACTTGAAGAATTACGTAAAGCTTTCAGCCGGTACATATACCTTATCCATGGTATACGCTCCATTCGGATGCGACAGTACAGAGGGCGTTGTAACCATCAGTTCGATTTCACAAACAGGATTTTTGCACACAGAAAAGATATCCCTTGACCCTAACGAGGCTATATCATTAGGAGAATCGTTCAGATTTTTCGCTACCACATTTGAGTTGCCGGCTATTGACAGCCTTTCGATAACGATAACTTTCACTACAGCCTCGGATACCGTAAATACTCCGAGCGTAAAGCTGGATCAGGTAATGCTCGATAAGGCTAAAGGTGCGTCCGATTATTCTCTCGTCAAGTACGGTGGATTTGAAGCAAGTGGAATTACCTCATCCAGAAATAAAATTGATCTATCTGAATATTGGAATCCCCCTTATGGTACCGAGCCTACAATCGTTCAGGATGGCGCTCCTTTTTCGAACGTCGTTATGATCAGCGGTGCAATAAACAACCCAAGAACCGTATATCAGAGAATATACGAGGCGGATGAAGAACTGCTTTCAAAATACGGAACCTCATCATTTACCTCAAATGCTAACCACAGTTATATGGTATCCGGCTTCGGCAAGTCTGAAAATGCTATTCTTTCATCCTACGGAAAATTCAGGCTCAGAGCTGACGTAACCTATTATAGAGGAACAGATAATAGTGAAGTAACTGTTTCGTATTACTTTAATTTCCTACCCGACTTTACAGATTGGCAGTTCACGGGAGGGTCGTTCAGCACCGATTATGATGCGCCTGACGGAGATAACGGTGATTATAGCTGTGTCAAATACATAGACGTTGCCTGCGAATATTCGTATCAGCAGCCCGGCTACGCACTGTTTGATAACATCTCCGTTATCGAAGCTCCGGATACAGCGGTAACGAGCTATGAGTTTTATGAAAACGGCTTATTAAAAAGCGCGGGAAGCAAATCATATACGGAATACTACGTATATAATTCAAGCAGAGACCTGATTCGTGTTGCGAATAGCCACGGCATTATTACCGATTATCGATATACGGAAGAGCATCGTGTATCCACAGAAATATTATCAACGTGCAGTTACCTCAAAAACTATCCATATCCATGGGATGCCGATGATCCTTATGAGTTTTTGAATGAATTGTGGAGATATGAAACGGGATATATTTACAATACGTACGGCTTTTGCAGCGTAGTGCTGTCGTATGCCTTAAATCCTGACGGCTCAAAGGATCAGGCAGCGGGAAAAGTATATAATCATTATATATACGACTGTACGGATGGTTCAAGAACGTTCGGTGTACTTCTTCAAGAAACGGACAGTATAGATAACAAGGTAAAATATTTCTACGATAGCTCTGACGGAAAGCTTCTTTCATCAATAAATGTAACCCTTGGCGAGGGCTTATGCTATACCTATGATGCATCCGACAGGCTAATAGGAGTATTTCCCGCTACCTATAGCGCGCAGAGTAATACGTACACAGCGACCTCTGATGCGGAAAACGTTACCTACACCTATAACAGTAATAATCTGCTTTCTACTATAGAGACAGACTCTACTACCTATACGTTCAGCTATGACGTATTTGGAAATGCCACCGGAATATCCGCAGGAGATAACAGTCTTGCTACCTATGAGTACAATGATAATAACGGTAAGCTGAAAAAAATAACCTACGCAAACGGAAAAGTTGTCGAATATATTTATAATACTCTTGAACTTATCACAGAAATATGGTATACTGATAACGGTGAGAGAGCAAAGGCCTATGAGTATGAATATACCGCTGACGGTCAACTGTACAAATATACCGACGTAGAAAACGGTAAAAGCACTGTATATAAGTACGACAGTCACGGTAAGCTGCTAACGTCCGCCGAGTACAGCATCGATGATATGCATGAGGACCATACCGTCGAGTTTGCGTATAACTCGGATAACAGGATAGATTACGTAGTCAACAGCCTGAGTCAGCCGGTAAACGACGCGTCGAACTCGACATCCTGGGTATACCAGTATGCTTATAGAGACGATGGATACGTTTCACATTCCACGATCGTTACCGAGTATCTCACGGTGATGCAGACTTATAACCATGATAGACAATATAGGAAATTAGACGATTACGTTTCCTATGTCGATCAGGAAAACTGCGTATCTATGCTCGATGGTTACGTAGCATACACGTACAAGACCGTTGACGGCTATACCACAGGTTTGGTTGAAACCTACACAAGTCAAATAAACGGCAGCAGTCTTACGTATACGTATACTTATGACTCAAACGGGAATATAACCAAGGTAAGCTACAGCAACGGCAAAGAGACGCGTTACGTATACGATGATATAGGTCAGCTCATACGCGAGGACAACCAGATACAGAATTTCACCTACGTATATGCGTACGATAATGCCGGAAATATCACAAGCATTACAAGATGCGGTTATCTTGAAGCAGATGAAGAGCCTCCTTCATACGCTAATAAGTTTGAATTTGCATATTCAAGCTCGGAATGGGGAGATGTGCTTACCTCATTCAGAGGAACAGCTAATACGTACGATGAGATAGGCAATCCGCTAACATATTATAACGGTTCCTCTTATATCTTTACGTGGGATGGCAGGCAGCTGGCCTCGGCGACGTACGGTTATAACTTCAATTACTCTTATACCTATAAGTATAACGACGAGGGATTGAGGATATCCAAAACAAGCAATACCGGAGTAACGACTACGTACTACTATAACGGTACTCAGCTTGTCGCGGAGGAGCGTGCAGGCAGCTTTACTATCTACTTCTACGATACAAGCGGCAGCCCTATCGGATTTCAGTATCAGTATACGGATCCAAGCGGAAACTTTGTATGCGAAAATTATCACTACGGTAAGAATTTGCAGGGTGACATTGTTGCGGTTTATGATATGAGCGGCAATGCGCTCATTGAGTACACGTATTCCGCATACGGAAGATGCAGCTACAGCTTAAACGATAACGCAAGCAGCACGTCGGCAATAAACAATCCGTTCAGGTACCGTGGATATTATTACGACGAGGGCTTGGGGCTGTATTACCTCGGCTCAAGGTACTATGATCCTATTACCGGTAGATTTATAAGCCCGGATCACGCTGACGTTGTAACGGTTTCACCCCTATCGCTTACAGACAAAAATCTCTACGCTTATTGCGATAATAATCCCGTTATGCGTGTAGACCATAGCGGTGCGCTTTGGGATACTGTATTTGACGTTGTATCGCTCGGATTGAGTGTTGTTGACGTTATCAATAACCCGGACGATGTATGGGCATGGGTTGGATTAGCACTCGATGCGGTTGATCTGATCCCGTTTGTATCAGGTCTCGGTGAAGCAAGCGATATGGTTCGTATTGCTTCAAAAGCGGATGACATTATTGATGCCGCAGATGACGTTCATGATACTGTAAAAATTGCCAAAGCAGTCGATTTTACCGAAGATGCTGCAGATAAAATTAAAGCTCTTGATAGAAGCAGTGGATTTACAAAATCAACAGCAAGCATGGGGCGTCAAATACACAACGGATATAAGGCAACAAAAGAGTTTAAACTGAATTACAAGGAATTCAGGGACATAAAAGGCATCAGACCGGATTATGTTGATTTTGATAACAAGATAATATACGAATTAAAACCTATGAATCCTCGAAGCATCAAAAGCGGTATTCGGCAGTTGCAGCGCTATAACAAGGCTTTAGGCGGAGGATTTACAATGATACTAGAAGTTTATTGAGGTGTGCAATGGAAAAAAAAGAATTTGTGGAATTTTGTGGAAATGAATTTAAAAAACATGGGTTTAAAAAAGGCAAGAAATATTTTTACATGGTAGGAAAAGATCTATTATGTGGAATGGATCTGCAAAAATCTAATTATGGTAACGTGTATTATGTCAATTTCTTTTATTTCATTGGAGATTATAGTGCTTCAACAATACTGCCTACGCATTATGAGAGTGATATTCAGGGGCGAATTTATGCAATGTCTAAAACACAGACATACCAAGGAGAGCGTTTTATGACTTGCTTGATTGAATACGAAGAATACGCTGAAGATGAGTTACAAGTATTTTTTGATAAGGAATTCAAAGAAAAAGTTTTGCCGCCAATCACTCAAGGCAAAAAATATATTTTAGATAATCTCGGCAAGGTGTATTTTTTGACTTTGCGACAGGATGAGGTGAAGCGGAAATTGAAATCATGATTTATTTTTATAAAATATCGAGGTTCATTGCTTGATTAAGCTCAGTTTACAACGCGAAAGAGAGGTGCCCACGCGGCACCTCTTTTGATATATGCAAGTACATATTCATAATATACTCGTACGTGTCTGTCTGCTCGCAAGCAAGAACGAACGAGAATATTTCAAGGAATGTGCGAAAATCCTCTGATTTTCGGGTAATGCGGTGAGCATTACAGTAAATTTTGCTTTCGGCAGAATTTACGTCACATAGATTATAATTACATCTAAGTGCCGCCAACATGTATTGACATTTTTCCCAAAAGATGTTACAATAGACTTGGACATTTTATTTATTCTGTTTTATATCAATATTCAGAGGAAGCGCTTGCCATGAATGATAAAACCGAGATTTCAGAAATAATTGAAAACCAGACCGTAAAGGTTTCGGTAATAATGCCAATATATAACGCCTACGATTATCTGCGCCCCGCGATAGACAGTGTTCTTGATCAGACGCTTTCTGATATTGAGCTTATATGCGTTGATGACGGCTCAACAGACCATTCCCTTGAGATACTCATGGAATATCAGAAGAAGGATCCGCGCGTCAGGCTCTTGACGGAAACGAATGCAGGCCCCGCTCTTGCGAGAAATATGGGCTTTAAGCGCGCTCGCGGTGAGTACGTTATCTTTCTTGATGCTGATGATTTTTATGAGCCTGGGCTGCTCTCAGAGCTTTACGGTGCGGCTGTTTCCAACGACCTTGATATTGCGATAGCGAGGTATGATATTTATAACAGTAAAAAATCCGTTTTTCAGACTAACATCGAAAATGAGCACATCAGAATATTTGCCAACGGGGCGGTTACGTCAAAAAACGAATATCCCGATTATATTCTTGAAGCAACCTCAGGCTTCGCTTGGAATAAGCTTTTGAAGAAGAGCTTTATCATTGAGAAGAATATACACTTCCTGCCTGAAGTTATGATGTTTGAGGACGTCTTCTTTACTGTAACGGCACTCGCCTTTGCGGAGCGCGTGAGCCTCGTACCCAAGGTGCTTGTGCATCACAGGATCTACAATGAGCAGAGCCGCGCAAAGAGATTTAAGAAATACTATGCTCAGGTGCCCGAGGTCTACTTGAAGATTAAGGAATTTCTTATGAAGGGCGGTATGTATGAGCCGCTTTCAAAAGGGTATCTTAACCTATCATGCAGCAGATGTCATTACATTTTCGGACTTTTGAAATCAGATGCGAAAGAAAAGTTCTGGAACCTTTTGCATGATAAATATAACGAGCTGCTTGGCTGGCAGAGCCATCCTGCCGAGGATTTTGAAAAGCCGGAGGTCTGCGAGTTCGCGGCAAACGTTGAGCTTTATAATTACGAGCAGTACGAAAGACGACTCGCAAAGGGGATAAAGCTTGATAACAGCAAGATAGATCAGGCCTTGAAGCAGAATAAAATACGCAAAAAAATTGCGGATTTCTTCAAAAATCCGTTTGGCAAGGCGAGATAAGTTAAAAAATTTCGAAAGGATATAGCTATGCAGACTATACAGCTTTGGGATAAAGTTCCCGGTTGTGAGGAGGGTAAGGAGACCCCCGTGCTTGAATATTATAAGGCGGAGAATAAGCGCGGTGACGGTACGGTTATTATTTTCCCCGGCGGAGGTTATGCGAGAAGAGCGCCTCACGAGGGCGAGGGATATGCAAAATTCCTCAATTCCATAGGACTTGATTGCTTCGTGCTTGAATATCGCGTAGCACCCTACAGATTTCCGCTCCCTCTGCTTGATGCAAGGCGTGCTATAAGATACGTACGCGCTAATGCTGAGAAATTCGGTATCGACCCGAAAAAAATTGCGGTTATGGGCTCATCGGCAGGCGGACATCTTGCAGCAATGGTAAGCACTTATACAGAGAATATAGACGGAGAGGAAGCTGACGGGCTTGATGAGGTCGATTTCATGCCCGATATACAGATACTTTGCTATCCCGTAACTGATTTTGAAAGTCATAACGGGTCTTATAAAAATCTTTGCGGTGATAAGGCTTCCGAAATGGCAGAGCTGCTCAACCCGATAAACAATTGTAATGAAAAAACTCCGCGCGCCTTTATATGGCACACAGAGCCTGACAGCGTGGTTAAGGTTGAGAGCACGTTAAAGTACGTTGCAAAGCTTCATTCGGTTGGCGTACGCACAGAGCTGCACGTTTATCCCGAGGGCAGGCACGGGCTTGGGCTTGCCGAGGAATATCCTGCCGTATCAAGGTGGGCAAACGATCTTAAATTCTGGCTTGGATACGTTGGATTTTTGCAGAATTAACGTAAGAGCTTTAAATTCTTATAAAAATTATGGGAGCTGTCGCATTTAGGTGGGGCGAGAACAAAATTGGCGGGTAGAAAGAAATTTCTGCCTCGCCACTGTTTTTTATATCCGGTCAAAGAATAAAGGTTGAAAACCGCTAAAAGTAGCGTATTTTCTCCATTTTATCAGAATTTTGTTTTCTATTTTCGTTTCCTCGCTCACTGTATTCATATACAGTTCTCGCTCGTCTGCCAAAAATTTTCGCTGTAGCCAATACCAACCTAAATTAAACCAGTTTTAGTTTTAAGAGGTAGATCTTCCGCATAAATGCGCCAAAAAAGCTTTCAAAATTCTTATATTACCTCACTTTTTCGACTTTTTCTGCGAAAAATCTACTCTCTTAAAATAATTCTTACATAAAGTGGTGAAAATTTGATGATATTTTTTGAAAATGGGCGAAGCCAAGTGTGAACTTTGCGAGCGAGTTTTCGAGAAATAGCGCGGATTTTCGCCGCTTTAGGCGGGTTCAATTTAGGTTGTATTGGCTAAATCCGCACGCCCCTTTTGCGCTGAAAATCAAACCGTGACAAAGCAGTTCGGTGAGAAGCTTATCGGTCGCTTATTGGTCGCCTATTATTTCGCGTATTCTGCTTGCAGTGGCTTCAACCTCTTCGATAAACTCGCGTGCGCTGACACGGGTGGCACCGTTGCCCAGAACTATCAGCTGCTCCTCATAGTCTGACGTAACTACCCGGACGGAGTTTTTCTCGGCAAGAGAGTAGGTAGCCTTTTCTATATATGCATCGGCAGTCTGCCTCTCCTTGGTGTACACAACGGTGATTCCGCCGCACTCTGTGACAGAGCCTTCGTTATCGCGCCGCTTATAGGCATCGAAAACAAGTATAAGATTGCACTTTTTGAAGCCGCGATAATTGCACATAAGATGTATGAGAGTGTCACGCGCATGGGAAAGGTCTGCATCAGCCAGCTGTTTTAATTCATTCCATGCAAATATCAGATTATAACCGTCTATTATCAGATAATCCTCGCCCTTTGGCTTTGGCTTTTTTCTTTTTTGCTCTTCCGTGGGAGCTGAGTTTTCAACACGCTCCGACACGCGGCGAGGCTTGATCTTTCCGTAGGTCGCCTCAAAAATTCGCATAAGCTCGCGGTCCTCTTCGACAGTGCCGCGATAGGATGATGCACAGCCATTCTTTGACTCGTCAGCGGAGGATGCTGTATCGGATGAGCGCAATAGGGAATTCTCTTCCTCCGGATTTTCGGTATGCATCTTCGCATCAGCCTCATACCATGGAACGCTGTAGCCTGCACCGCCCCGACAGAATATGGAATCTGCGCTGAAATCGCTATCAAGCTCGGGAGAGTAACCGCGCTCGGCAATGACCTCATCGGAATTATGGCAGGGAACGTAATTTCCAAGAGATAGCGTGAGCTTGCCTGCACCGTGCGTGTAGGAGCGCACGTCCTTGACGTATGAATGCATAGTCGATACAGGGCAGCTTCCGCGAAGCGTTGCCGTACCGCCCGCGGGAAATTCGGGAGGCTCGTATTCACCGTGCATATTGGTTATATCCGTCATTGCCTTGCCGAGATATTCCTCGGGCATGGTAAGAGTGAAATCAAAGGTTGGCTCAAGCAGCACGGGGGATGACTTCATCAGCCCCTGCCGGAGCGCACGGTAGGTAGCTTCGCGGAAATCTCCACCCTCGGTGTGCTTAGGGTGTGCACGCCCTGCTATCAAGGTTATTTTCATATCGGTTATCGGTGAGCCTGTGAGTATTCCACGGTGCTGTATCTCACCGAGGTGAGAGAGGATAAGGCGTTGCCAATTCGTGCGCAGGCTGTCCTGGGGACAGTCGGTAGCAAAGCACAGACCCGAGCCGCGAGGCAGCGGCTCAAGCTTCAGTCTGACCTCTGCATAGTGCATAAGAGGCTCAAAATGCCCCGCACCGTAGCATTTATCGGCAACCGTTTCCTTATACAGTATGCTGCCGCATCCGAAGCTCACGTCAAGACCGAAGCGATCCTTTATAAGTCTTGTCAGTACTTCGGTCTGAATATCTCCGATAAGGCGCACACGTATCTCTCCTGTGCCCCTGTCGTAGCGTAAGGATAGCGTAGGCTCCTCCTCAGCAAGGGGCAAAAGCTTCAGGTATGCCTGATATACGTCGGTCGTGGAATCTGCAAAATTCAGCTTGTAATCCAACACGGGCTCAAGGGTCGAGCTGTCGTCACTTTCAACGCCCAGCCCCATTCCCGCACGTGTATGAGTCAGCCCGAGTACGGCGCAGACGGTTCCCGCATCCGCGTATTTGAGTGTCTTGTAACGGTCTGCCGAATAAAGGCGCAGCCCCTCAACCTTTTCCTCGCAAAGCTCTCCGCGTGAATTGACTATCCTGAGGGTGTCCTTGAGGCAGAGCCTGCCGCCCGTCACCTTTACGTGCGAGAGACGTGCACCGTCGGGCGCGGTTTCTATTTTATATACCTTGGCACCGAAGATAGTATCCGAATAGCGCCTGGGCAACGTGTAGGTATCAAGTGCCGACAGGAGAGCATCGATGCCGGTACATTTAAGTGCCGAGCCGAATACTGTGGGTATGAGCTTTCGCGAGCGGATAGCTTGTGCCAATTTTTCGTATGAGAGAGCAGAGGATGCGAAATATTCCTCCATAAGCTGCTCGTCACAGCCTGCACATTCCTCAAAAAATCTGTCACGGTCCTCGTCTGCAAGGCAAAAATCGCAAACACCGGAGTCGAAAGCTCCCCTCAGCTCCGAGAGAAGATCTATGCGCCGCCTTTGGCATATATCTGTTTTATTTACGAAAATAAACGTTGGTACACGCCTTGCCGAAAGCAGCTCCCAAAGCGTCACGGTATGGGGCGTTACGCCCTCGGGAGCACTGACTACCAATATTGCATAATCCTGTATTGAGATCGCACGTTCCGCTTCGGGGGAGAAATCCGTATGCCCCGGAGTGTCGATTAAGGTGATCTGTGTATTCGGCAAGGTAAAGGTCGCCTGCTTTGAGAAAACCGTGATACCGCGCTCGCGCTCTATTGCATGCGTGTCAAGAAAGGCATCGCGCTTGTCAACTCTGCCGAGTCGGTCGGTTGCGCCGCTGCGGTAAAGCAGAGCTTCGGAGAGCGTGGTTTTTCCCGCATCGACGTGCGCCATGATGCCTATAACCGTTTTCTTCATTTTATTGTCTCATTTATAGTTTTTTCGTAAGCCTGAGCTTTTTTGTTTACTTTCGGACTTTTTTCGGTCTTACTAAGTGTGACAGCCCCTCAAAAGTTGAATTTCAGCCGTTCCTGTTACTCTCGCATGGATATGTGGAATGTGGGGTTGACTATGGAATCGCATGCCGCAACGCTTGTATCCTTAATCGACATCAGCTTGAAGCCGATATTTTCAATAACGTTTCTTGGGGGCAGGCGTAATTCTTTCATTTCCTTGGAATTTATCTGACTTGATTTTGAAATGATAGAAATATATCTGTCATATATCGTGGAGTTGAGAATAGCGAAGAGTCCGAATGCAAATCTTGCGCTCATCTCGTCCTTTGCATTTTTAGTATCAATGAAATTGATCTTGTTATGCGTGGATATGTACTGATTTGCGGGTCTTTGACCTGCGAAATAAATTGCCGAGTTTATAAATCTTTCGTCACTCTTCGCAGGCACACGCTTTATTATGATCATGTTCTTGTTGCGCTGGAAGAGAGCGGGCACAAGTGGCATCAGATATTGTTTTTTGGTGCCGGGGGCAGGGAAGCGTATACCGCCGCCCGTTATAGCCGAGGAGCGGATTATCGGAATAGTGCCTGCTTCTTCGGTATCATAGAGTAATCCTGCGCACTTTGAGTCAATGACAAGACCCGTGCTCATTTTTAAGCCGAGTGAAGCAAGAGTTTCGGGGAAAGAGCTTATGTATTTTACTATCTTCCATTCTCCGACGCTCTTGGGCAGAGTCAGCGTTCCGTCATCGCTGTCAACAACAAAAGCATAGCTCATCGGAGGTAGCGTTGAGGTTCCCTCGGGCGAGCCGTTATCGGAAGAAACGGAGATCGTTATATCATTCTTTATTTCCGAATTTTCATAGCATATAACGATTGACTTTTTCAATGGAATGGCGCGCTTTATATTTTTTTGCCTGCCGACGAAAAGATGTATCGATCTTATTGAGAGCAGAGCGGAAAGCTCACGGCGGAAGCCCGAAAGTGAGGATGCGCTCGCAACCGTTGTCGGCAGCATTACGGCAAGCTGACCGTTCTTTTCAAGATGCTCGGCGGCAACCTTTGTGAACAGGAATGCCGAGGATATTTTCAGCATTGTAACTCCGCCTGCCGCCTCTGCCTCAGGCGAGCCCTTTTCAACGAGCTCTGTCGGCGGATTGCATATAATAATATCAAATTTATCCTCAACCGAGCCATAGAAAGTGACAGTGTAGTGATTTTTTACGTCGGTAAGATAATTTTCATAATAAAGGGTAACGAAAAGGCGCACGTCATAATCATGCTTGCACTTTTTGCGTATTCTTTCGAGGTTATCCTCAAGGAGGGAGAAGAATACGGGATCATCCTCGTAGCACGTGAGGAATATTTCGCGGCAATTGGGGGCATTTTTGCAGATGCGGTCTATAATGGCTGCGCTGAGTATGCCTGTTCCCGCACCGGGATCCAGCACAGTATACGCAGTCTTACTGTCGTCAAGCTTTATCATGCCTGCCATAAGGCGTGCGGTATCTTTTTTAGTGAAAAATCTTCCGAGCCTGATATTTTCACTCTCGGACTTTTCTCTTATAAGCTTATTTGTGTTTCTTACAGCCAGATTAAGCATACGCACTCCTTTCCGAAAAAATCCTTGATACACAAGGGATTTTCTATTCTGCCACGGTTTATTTTATATTATTGTACCATATTTTTGGCTTACTTGCAATAGATTTTACAGCTTTTTTGAAAAAAATGTTGCAAAAGGGCGACCTTCGTGTTATACTTAATGTATAATAACGTAATTTACAGTAACGGAGGTTTGACGATGGGTCAGACAACTGAGAAAAAGCACGTAAAATTTTTACAGTGCGGTGATATACATCTGGATACTCCCTATACGGGTCTTTCCGCTGAGAAGAGTGAGGAGCGCCGCCGCGAGCTTCGTCGCTCGTTTAACCACATGATGCAGTACGTTCGTGACAGAGGCGTTGATATAGTTCTCATGTGCGGTGATATATTCGACACCGTGTATGCGACCAATACTACGGCAGAGGTCCTTATACGCGAGTTTAAGAATTGCCCCGATGCTACTTTTATTATCGCCCCCGGTAGGACGGATTCGTACGAAAACAATCCAATATACACCTCGGGCAGACTTCCGGAGAATTGCCACGTTATCTCAAATGAGCATCTGACGCGCATTGATCTTGATGAATATAACGTTACCGTCTACGGCTGGGGCTTCCGCAACGGGAAGATGAGTACAAATCCGCTCTATGACCGCCACGTTGACGATATTTCGAGAATAAACATCGTGCTTGGATATGCGGATCTTGACGGGCAGCTTTCATCTGAAATGTGTCCGATATCAACGCAGGATCTTAAGCATTTCGGTGCGGATTATTATGCCTTCGGCTCACGCCATCAGGCAAGCGAAACCGTCAGAGTCGGTGCATCCTTCTACACCTATTGCGGCTCGCTTGAATGTACGGGGTTTGACGATCCCGGTATCGGTGGTGCAAATCTTATTGCTGTAGACAATAAAAACGGAGGCATTTCCTTTGACGTAAGAAAGCTGACCTTCGGTCATCTTTGCTTCTTCACCGAGCGTATAGATATAACCGGTGTCGATGCATACAATGAGATCATTAACCGCATAAGCCGATTGATAAGCGATAAAAAGTACGGTATAGAAACCGCTCTGCGCATAGAGCTTGTCGGTTATATCGATCCAAGATTTATAGTGCCGAAAAATCTTGATTCCGAGTCATTTGGACTCTATTCATTTGACATGATAGATAAAACTCTGCCTCTCTATGGCACCGAAAAGCTGAAGCGCGATATGAGTGTCAAGGGTGAGCTGTTCCGTAATCTGCTCCCGATGCTTGAGGGGGATGATGAGGAGGATAGGCTCGTTGCGGCAAGGGCTTTCCGCGTAGGCCTTGCGGCACTGGAAAACAGAGATATTGATTTTTGACACCAATCCTTTTAATTTATAAAAAAGCAAGGTCTAGACACCGATCAACAATGTCTCGACCTTGCTTTTTTCGTATAGCAAAAAATCAAGCGGCTTTTTGTATCTTTACTTGAATTACTCTTTTACGGTGAGTCCGAGCGGGATAAGCGCATCGGTTACAGCCTGTATAACGGGAGACAGCTCCTGCTTGGTGAGCGTGCGCTCTGAGGAAACGAATGCAAAGCTGAGCGTGAGTGCGCAGCTTCCGTCCTCTGCTGTGTAGGCATACTTCACGGCTACCGAGGTAAGAAGCTCTGATGCCGCGCGGCATGCTGTGCATACCTCATCGAATTTTACCGCTGCGAGATCTGCGTTAAACGTAACGTCTATTGCTATCTCGGGGAATTTTGAGGGAACGTTATACGTCAAGGGTGCCTTTGCAACGTCTGCGAAGGGTTCTGTTTCGATCTCAAGGAATGCAACTGCGCATTTCTTGTCGATTGCTGACGTAACGGTGGGGTAAGGCACGGAGATAAAGCCTATCACAGCTCCATCGACAGAGATAGAGAAGCAGTTTGCGGGATGCTCAAAGCCGAAGCGAGGCTCTACCTCGCGGAAGATCGGCTCCTTGTGAAGAATATTTCCCGAAAGCTCCTTTGCAATCGAAGCAAGCTCGCAGAACAGCTCTTCCTCACTGCGCGTTTTGCTGTAGAGAACAGCTCCGAGCTTTTTCTTCTCATTGCAGTATCCGTCACCGTCGCGGAAGCCGTCAACGGTATGTCCGATCTCAAAGATTCCGAAATCGTCACTGTAGCCGCGGTTATCCTTTACAAAGGAAAGCAGAGTGGGGATCATGGAGATCCTGATGTACTGATGATCGGGAGTCTGCGCGTTGATTATCTTCACGCCCTCGGGAGTTTCTATGCCGAGCTCGCGGTTCTTCTTGCTGTCGGACCAGATGTAGGAGTGTACCTCATGCATGCGGTAGGAGCTGACAAGGATATCCTTCATAGTGTCCTCGTAGGATTTAAGCACCTCAGCGCGAACGGGGCGCAGGGGGCTGACGGACGTACATACGTCAAAGTTGTCATATCCGTAAATACGGGATATCTCTTCGATTATATCTGCCTTTATGGTAACGTCCTTTGTCGAACGCCATGAGGGAACGATTACGGTGTAATTTTCGCCCGAAAGCTCTACACCGAATCCAAGACCTGTGAGTGTCTTTACTATGGTTTCATTCGGGATGTCTATACCCGTGTAGCGATCTACGTACGCCTTGTTAAAATCAAGGGTGACGGTAGGATAATGATAAACGTAAGCATCGGTGAATGAGGAGATCACACGTGCACCGCAGTCGTTCTCCATAATGAGCGATAGAACACGCTCGGTAGCAAGGCGGCAAAGCTCAGGGTCGAGCATCTTTTCGTAACGCATGGATGCATCTGTACGCAAGCCGAGCTTGGAGCTTGTCTTTCTTACCGATACGCCGCTGAACGTGGCGGATTCAAGAAGCAGCGAGGTAGTATCGTCTGCTATCTTTGAGGCATCACCGCCCATAATACCCGCAATAGCTACGGGTTCGTTACCCGAGGTTATCATAAGCATTGAGTTGTCGATGTTTCTCGAAACACCGTCAAGCGTGGTGAATTTGAATTCCTCGCCAAAGGTCTGAACCTCTATTTTATCTACCTTTGCATTGTCAAAGGCATGCATCGGCTGACCGAGCTCAAGCATCACGTAATTCGTAAGGTCTGCAAGGAAATTGATTGCGCGTGAGCCGCAGTAGTAAAGACGTATCCTCATATTAACAGGGCTTACTTTACGGGTTACGTTCTCAACCTTGATAGCGGAATAGCGATAGCAAAGCTCGGGATCCTTTACGGACACAGCAACAGCAGGCAGATCTCTATACGCATCGATATTTATTGCTGTGGGAGCCTTGAGTGCTCTGCCGGTTATGGTTGCGAACTCTCTTGCAATTCCGAAGTGTCCCCACAGGTCGGGGCGGTTGGTAAGAGATTTGTTGTCAACCTCAAAGATTATATCGTCAATGTCGTATATCGTTTTTATATCCGTGCCGAGCGGTACGTCCTCAGTCACCTCAATGATGCCCGAATGATCGTCGCTCATGCCAAGCTCTGCCTCTGAGCAGCACATACCGTGAGACTCATAGCCGGCAACGGTAGCCGTAGCTATCTTCATTCCGTTGACCGATCCTCCCTCGGTTGCAAGCGCAACGCGCATGCCCTCTCTTACGTTGGGAGCACCGCAAACAACGTCAATAATGCCGCTACCCGTGTCAACCTTAAGGAGATGAAGCTTCTTTGAGTTAGGGTGATTTTCAACCGAAACTATCTTTGCAACGATGACACCGTAGGTATCCTCGCCCTTTACTATAATATCCTCAACCTCGGCTGTGGAGAGGGTGAAATTCTTTATCAAAGCTTTTTTGTCTAGATCAGAAAGATCGACAAAGTCTCCGATCCAATTCATCGATAAAAACATTCTGTTTTCCTGCCTTTCCGTGTTTTATCAGTTGGACTTGAACTGCGAGAGGACTCCGAGATCTCCGCTGTTGAAATCTCTTATATCCTTGATGCCGTATTTCATCATAGCAAGTCTTGTAAGTCCGAGGCCGAAAGCAAAGCCCGTATACTTCTCGGTGTCAATACCGCCGTCACGAAGAACGTTCGGATGTATCATGCCGCAGGGGCAAAGCTCAAGCCAGCCGGAGTTTTTGCAGGAGGGGCAGCCCTCACCGCCGCAGATAAGGCAATTTATATCAAGCTCAAAGCCGGGCTCGACAAAGGGGAAGAAGCCGGGGCGAAGTCTGACCTTGATATCTCTTTTGAACACCTCCGAGAGCATAGTTTTCATAAAATATATGAGGTTTGAGATAGATATGTTTTCATCTATCATCATGCCCTCCATCTGGAAGAACGTGTTTTCATGGCAAGCGTCGGTAGACTCGTTGCGGAAGCATCTTCCGGGGAATATTGCGCGCAGGGGTGCGCCGTATTTTTTCATGATAGCATTCTGTGCCGCAGAGGTCTGTGTTTTCAGAAGCTGACCGTTTTCAAGATAGTAGGTATCCTGCATGTCACGCGCGGGGTGGTGCTTGGGAATATTGAGTGCCTCAAAGCATTCGTAATCGTCAACGACCTCAGCATAGTCCTCAATGGTAAAGCCCATTGTGCGGAATATCTCCTCAACGTCTCTCGTAGCGAGGGTTATCGGGTGATAGGAGCCGAGCTCACGTTTGGTATTAAGTGTGGGATTGTATTTCTTTGCTCCTCTTACCTGTGCCTCGATCGCTGCGCGGCGCAGTGCCTCGGTAGCCTCGGTGAGCTTTGCCTCAACCTCACACTTGAAGCTGTTTATCATCTGACCCGCTGCCTTTTTATCGGCAACGTCACGCAAAGACTGCATGAGAAGAGCTATCTGACCTTTCTTTCCAAGGTATGCTATTCTAAGCGCTTCAAGCTCTTCCTCGGAGGTAGCTTTACTCAGCGCATCCGTAAACGAAGCCTGTAATGCTTCAATTCTTTCTCTCATCGCTTATATCCTTTCAGGGAACCGAAATTCTAATAAATATCTATTATTATATAACTAAACGCGGATTTTGTCAACGCCTTTTTATAAAGTCTATCACTTTTTTTGGCAATATCCCCGAAAGCTCTCCGCCTTCTGCGAGCAGCTTGCGTGCAAGAGTGGAGCTTATATTCTCAAATTCCGCGGGTGAGCGAACAAGCTCTGTCTCAAATCCACCGTGATACAGGTTCCACTCAGCCTGCTTGTTTTCGTATTCGAGGTCGCAATCGTTGCGGTAGCCCTTGATTATCAGGTCTATCTCATGCTCACGCATGTAGTCTATTACAAGCCCGTTGGAGTAGCTGACGAGCACGTTGTCAAGCTCGTCGGTTGCCAGCATAAGCATCTTGACTCTGTCCTCAAGTGAGAAGGTGTAGGTCTTGTCGGGATTTGTGAATATCACCGCATAAACCTCCTCGTATCTTTCCGCCGCTTGCTTTATCATCTCAACGTGCCCGAGCGTGACGGGGTCGTAGCTGCCGGGAAGGATGACTGCTTTTGATGTTTTTTCACTTTTCACGTTATCTCACCTATTCCTTTGGTTTTCTGTAAACGAATATGTTAAGCGACGTTTTTTTGCCGTAGCTTTTTGATTTCGTAAGCTCAAAATCACCGAGCATATCGGTTACTATTTGCTCCGTACCGCTCTCAAGCACGGCTATCGCTCCGTCTGCAAGCATGCCACCGTCTGCAAGGCGGCGGAGAATATCCGCCGAGCATTCGAGCGCGTAGGGCGGATCTATAAAAACGAGATCGAATACCGATCTTCCCGATGCCTTTCTTACGTAGTTTCTCGCATCGCTGACAAGACACTTGGAGCATGCTCCGAAGTCTGTTTTCGCAATATTCTCCTTGATTACCTCCATCGCCTCGCGTGAGCTGTCTACAAACATACAGCTCTCAGCTCCTCTTGAAAGAGCTTCAAGTCCAAGCTGACCCGAGCCTGCAAAAATATCGAGCACGCGCCTGCCCTCAATGTCAAACTGTATAGAGGAAAACATAGCTTCCTTTATTCGCTCGGACGTGGGGCGTGTTGCCTCGCCCGATAGAGTCGCGAGCACCTTGCCTTTTGCTGTCCCTGTAATTATTTTCAATGCGTTATTCCTTTCGTCGGTCTATTCTTCGTCAAGCTGCCTGAAATATGCGTATATATTCTCGGCATCCTTTTTTGATATTCCCTTTATAGCCGCTAATTCCTCGGGGCGCGCCAATCTTAGATCGGTAAGAGTCATTGCGGCAAGCAGCAGTTGAGCTTTCTTTTCTCCTATTCCGGGAATGTTTTCAAGCGATGATCGCTTTAAGCTTTTCAGCTTACCGCTCTGAGAGTTGAGATAAGCAAATCTATGTGCTTCTTCTTGGATATTGTAAACAAATGTGTACACATTCATCTCTGTTGCAATGGAGATATCCTTTTGCCCATCGGTTATAGCACGGGTTTTATGGAAGTCATCCTTTACCATTCCGAACACGGGTATATCCATTTCCATACCGTCAAGTATAGGCTTTACAGCACCGACGTGAGCATCACCTCCGTCAAGAAGAATGAGGTCGGGGCGCTCACCGAGCGAGGCACTTCCGTCTCCTATGTGGCATAATCGTCTTGTCAAAGCTTCTCTCATGGAAGCATAATCGTCTCTTGTCTTTGTTGAGGTTATCTTGAAGCTTCGGTAGTCGCTGCGCTTCATCTTGCCGTCAACGCACACAACCATGGATGCAACTATATTTTCGTCACCTATATTTGATATATCGTATGCCTCGATGCGTTTTGGCGGCTCTGAGAGACCGAGCAATACGGCAAGCCTTGCGAGACTTTTGTTCTCGCGCTCCGAGGTGAGCTTATACTGGCGTTCCAGCTCCACAGCGTTGCTGTACGCCATATCGCAAAGAGCTCTGCCGTCACCTCTCTCGGGGCGGTGTACCGATATGCGGTGCCCTGCCATGGAGCTGAGGCATTCGGCAAGTAGGTCCATATCCTCTGCTTCTGCGGTGAAATCTATGAGTATCTCGCGAGGGATGCTTATTCCGCCCTCATAGTAAGAGAGAATAAGACTCAGCATGTCCTCAGGGCTTGTGGGCGATTGTGACGAAAGTATGAATTCGTTCTTTCCGGTAAGTGAGCCTTCTCTTATCGTAAGCGTTGCAAGCACTCCCATGGTGGCGGACGTGTAGAGCGCAAATACGTCTCGGTTTATCTTTGCATCGGCAACCACCTTTTGCTTTTCGGTGAGCTTTTTAAGCGATGCGATGCTGTCTCGCAGTGCCGCGGCATGCTCGAAGTTCATATCCTCCGAGGCGGTGAGCATTTCCTCCGTCAGACTTTTTATGGTCTCGCGTATATTTCCGTCAAGAACGTAAGCGGCTGACCTTACAAGATAGCGGTATTCCTCGGCACTGACGTCACCTGCGCAGGGGGCGATGCATCTGCCCATATCCTTATATATGCAGGGGCGTTCTTTCTTTATATCGCGCGGAAAGGTGCGCTTACACGTAGGCAGAGAAAATATTTTCTTTACAGCTTCAAGCGCACCGTATGCCGCAGAAACACTTTGATACGGACCGAAATATCTCGCACGGTCACTGTGCCGCTCTCGCGTGACGAGCAGCTTAGGATATTCGTCAGCCGTTATCTTTATATAGGGATAGGATTTTGCATCCTTGAGCTTTATGTTGTATTTCGGAGAATGTTTTTTAATAAGTACGTTTTCAAGGGTGAGAGCCTCGATCTCGGTTTTGCATAGAATGTAGTCGAAATCGCGCACAAGGCTCACCATTTTGGCGGTTTTGGGAGACGTATGGTTCTGGGAAAAATAGCTTGTAACTCGGTTTTTCAGCTTTTTGGACTTACCGACGTATATTATTTTACCGTCGGCATCCTTCATTATATAAACACCGGCAGACTCGGGCAGGGAATTTGCCTTGCTCCGTAAAATTTCATTAACAGTCAAAGAAAAGCTCCTTTCTGATCAAAAACGGCAGCCTAATCAAAAACGGCAGCCCCGTGACTGCCGTTTTTGATATGTAGCGGTTAATTCTTGCTATCAGCAAAACCACTGTCAACAAGGTCTGAGAGGCCCTTTACCGCATCCGCTTCGTCACTTCCGTCGGCAATAATGGTGATCGTTGTACCCTTTGATATACCGAGGGAGAGAATACCGAGCAGGCTCTTGGCGTTTACGCGACAATCATCCTTTTCAACCCATATAGAGCTCTTGTAGGAATTTGCCTTTTGAATAAAGAGCGAGGCGGGACCTGCGTGAAGACCTACACCGTTCTCCATTTTGATATTGCGAGTAACCATTTTGATTGCACTCCTTAGAGAAACTGTTATTTAATACACTAAGTATAACAAATTAAATAATAAAAATCAATACTTTTTTCAAAAAACCTTGAAATCAGCGCGATATTTTCGCAAAAACCGCTGAAATCAAGCTATTTTAAGCTCGGATATGCGTCCCTCGATATATACGGTATCGGAATATACCTTTAAGGGCTGGTTTTTTGCAATGTATTTTGTACCGCCGATGAGAAATCCCGCCTCGCACATGCTTCCGCGGCATAAAAACGTGATGCTGCCCTCGTCCGTTTCAAGCACCTGCACGGCAAATCTGCCGTCGATCATGAGGCTCTCGCCGCGCTGTGGGATACCCTTGCTTTTGCTGACGGTGACCGTCAGGTAACGAGTTTCTTGTATCTGCGCGTCTTTTCCTCGTCCTATGTGAAATCCCACTGTGAACAAAAGCAGAAGAATGATGACAAATGCCATAATATCATGCTTGTTTTTACGCATCGCGATCTACTCCTCAATAATGTATTCAAACCAAAGCTCCTGCGTTCTCAGTGCTGCCGAGCGCGGAGCCGAAACGGTGTCAAGAGTTATCAGAAAATATATCCGATCCCCCTCGCGAATTTCGCTGAGCTCGGCAACCGTGCCGACTTTCCGCTTCGTCAGTGTATCAAAAACCGTATCCGATACGCGGATACCGCCCGAACAGGATATAGGTAAAACCTCGGTTTTTATATGCACGGTACCGACCTCGCTCTCTCTTGAAAAAAGCAGAGCTTTGACAAATGCAAAGGAGCCTGCGAGAATGAATAAAATCGCGCTCATTATGATAAAATCCGTCAGCACGGACATAGCAAATCCAAGTTTCTTTCTTTTCATATAAATCATATAAAGCTCCGAAAAAGAGGTTGTCTCAATTTGCATTTGAGACAGCCTCCGTGTGATATATTTATTGTTTTGCTCGAAGCTGTATTTTATACGTCAGCCGCTAATGGTAATATTTGCGCTGGCAGCCTCTGTACTTCCGTTATCCGCGGCATCGGTTGCCTCGTCATATTCCTTTCTTGCTATTCGCAACGCTGCGCTTCCAAGCCCGAAAACGAACCAGAACAGCACGTACATAGCAGAGCTATACCATATATAGTCAGTCATGCCGAACGAAAGAAGCACAAAAAGGGCAACTCCCGCGACAGAGCATACCGAGATCACCGATGAGCCGTGAACGTACAGAGTATAGGAGGCTCGGTGGCGCACTCTGATAAGCAGTAGAATAAGGAAGAGCGCAAGGGCGAAAATTCCGATCTCGCAGCCGATTTCAAGAAACAGATTGTGGCTGTGCGGTGCTGTAACGCTGTCCTCGGCGTATTTTGCAAATTCCTCGCTGAACGCTCCCTCACCGACTCCGACTCCGATAAACAGATGCTCCGAAAGCATCGCTATAGCCGATCTCCATATCGACAGTCTTGATGCGATCGAAGAGTCAGCCGTATTGAATATTGACATAAAACGTTCGGTGATATCAGCGGGTATCAAAGTGATGAGTACAGGTAACGAAAGCAGGGGAATAAGGAGCAGCTTCGGAGCCTTTATGCTTTTTATGATAAGGAAGGCTATACCGCCGAGAAGCACTGCAAGCCATGCACCGCGCGTCCAGGTCAAAACAAGGGCACCCGTGTTGAGTATAAGAGCTATAATATAAAATCCTCTGAATTTTTTTCGGCTTTGCGCAAATGCGAAGCCCACGGAGAATACTATTGCCGTAATGAGGAATACTGCGTATATATTGGGATTGCCGAACGTTCCCTCGGCACGTGAGCTTATGGTATCGCTGAACATCGGATCAAGCCATTCGGGATGCGCGGGGGAGAGGAAATAATATATTATCGCATATATTGCAGTCGGAACAGAGGAGAAGATCACGATGTTTATCGCATTGTCGGCAAGGCGGCGGTTTACTATTATGTTGCTTGTTAAAAAATACATAAGCGTCAGAGCGAGCATAACGAGTGAGCTTTCAAAGGATTCAAGCCCCTTATTGAATATACCGCTGACAAGCACGAAGAGCATAAAGAATATTATAACGCAATCGTACTGCTCGAAGTGATACAGACGCTTGCCTAGAATTACCTTTGACACGAATGAAACCGCTGTGAGCATAAGGAGTATAACAAGAGCCGTGCCGCTGTGCGGGGACAGAGGTAAGACGGGTAGGACAAGCAAGGTTATCATGTACGAAAACTCAGGTGACGACAGAGCAAGCAATACGAATATTACCGCGAGCAGAATAACGAGGACAAGCTGCGGCGAGAAGAAAAAGCATGCCGCCGCTATTACAGCACCTATAAATATAGGTATAATGAGCGAGCTTTGAGGCTTTTTTTCTCTGCCCCTGACGTGCTTTACGCAAAGCACCTCAAATATCAGCATATTTGTGAAGCTCCACTTCTGGAACACGTCTGCAAACGGAATATCAACGAGAAGCAGAGGTATCGACAGTGCTGCGAAAATTGCACCGACAGTGAGCGAAAAGGCAGGACTGACTTCGGGATTTCCGAAGTAGTAATTCGCAAAGTTTATGAGCAGAGTGAGCACACCGAATACAAGAAACAGAGTTCCGTATGCTTTCGTCGAAGCGCATACTATGCTGTGCGACAGGTTACCGAGAAAACGCGAGAGCGGATTTTTTATCACCAATGCCGCTGAGTTGGAGCCGCTGCCGATGAGCATATCGGTAAACTTTTTTTCCGTTTTTGCCACGCGGCTTTCCTGAAAGCTTTTTTCGGAGCTTTCATATCCAAGCAGAAAGTCTATGAACCTTGAGCTCATCACACCTCAACCTTTCTCTTTCTTTTTTTCTTTTCGCGAGGCTTTAGCGCCTCCTCGAATTCGGGGTGCAGCGCGAGCAGCTCGGGGCGGCGCTCCTTTGTAACGGCAACCGCCTCTGCGAGCCTCCACTGCGCAATTTTTTTATGATCTCCCGAGAGAAGAATCTCGGGAACGGTAAGTCCGCGGAAGTCACGCGGCTTTGTATATTGCGGATATTCAAGGATACCCGAGGCTATGGATTCGTCCTCATGGCACTCTTCCGAGGCCAGCACACCGTCGATAAGCCGCGCCGTTGCATCAATGACGATACAGGCGGGTATTTCTCCGCCCGTAACAACGTAGTCTCCTATCGAAAGCTCCTCGTCGACAAGTGTATCTATAACGCGCTGATCGACCCCCTCGTAATGACCGCACAGGAATACAAGCTCATCGTACTCGGACAGCTCCTTTGCTACACTGTGATCGAACATTCTTCCTTTGGGTGACATATATATCACGCGGCATCGGCTATTCTCGGAAAGGTTTTGCTTCACCGCCTCGAAGCAATCGAAGATCGGTTGACAGGTCATAAGCATACCCATACCGCCGCCAAAAGGCGTATCATCGGTTTTTCTGTGCTTATCCAGCGAATAATCTCTGATATTATAGCAGCACAGCTCAATGCAGCCGTCAGCCTGCGCACGTCCGATAATGCTCTCGCTCAGCACGTTTTCTATAAGCGAGGGGAAAAGGGTCATGACGTGAAATTTCATAGCTACTCAAAAAAGCCTGGGATAGGAGTAATGAATACCCCTCGCTCGACTGATATCTCCTTGACAAATTCTTTGATGTCGGGAAGCAGCACCTCCCCACCGTCATCGGTCTGTATCACGAAGAGGCGCGATGCCACCGAATCGGTGATATCCTTGATTTTTCCGTAAAGCTTGCCATCCTCGGCATCGTAAACAGGCAGATCTATCATATCCGCAAGAAGCACTGCTCCCGGCTTCATCGGAATATCCTCGCGTTTGAGATAGAGCACGGTGCCTCTCATGCCTTGAACACATTCTCTGTCAGAGTATCCGTCAAGCCCCATGAGGACAAGCTCACCCGATACCGATGCACTCTGTACTCTCACTTCCTTATAGCTGCCGTCTCCCATGGCAAGGAAAATGCGCTTTTGCGCAGCGAGAATTTTCGGAGAGTCACACCAGGATTCCACCTTGACAAGACCTCTTACGCCGTGAGCGGCGACAATTTTTCCACATTCCAAATAATCTTTTTTCATATACAGTATTTTAACACAAGCGATACAATTTTGTCAATCACTTATTTTACTTTAAAGAAATTTAAAGAAATTTAAGAGATTTGTAGAGCTTTTTGTAGTCGTTTATCATTCTGTCCGCAGAAAACTGTGACGTGTATGACGTTTTTGCTCCGAGCGATAGGCGGCGGTGCAGGGCGGCATCCGACAAAAGTCTGCACAGAGCTGCAGTGAGCGACAGGCGGTTATCGCTTTCGAATAAGAGCCCGTTTTCACCGTTTATTATCATCTCGCGGTTTCCCCCAAAATCGGATGCTACGGTGGGAATACCCATTGCCATACATTCCGAGGTTGCAAGGCAGGAGGTTTCGGTGCCGCGCGAGGTGTTGAGATTGATATAAAAAAGGCTCTGATAATTCCAGGGCTGCTCCGTATAGCCTGCAAATCTCACGCGTTTCTCAATCCCGAGAAGTGCCGAGAGGCGTTTGTAGGCACTTCTCATCGAGCCGTCACCGACAAAGAGAAAATATACGTCGGAAAAACGCTTGACTACGTCTGCCACAGCCCTCAGCGCAAGATCCTGCCCCTTTACCTCCTCAAGTCGGGCAACCGAGCCTATTATGCGCGAGCCCTGTGGTATTCCCAGCTCATGGAGGAGTTTCAGGCGGCTAACCGTGTCAAGTATTTCGTGGGATTTCGAGCCGTTTTTTATTGTTACTATGCTTTTGCTGTCCACCCCCTCGGCAATGAGGTTTTCGGTAGCAAAATCCGCAGTTGATACCGTAAGGTCTGTACAGAATTCATAGAGCATCCTTTGAAATATACCGTTTTTGCGAACGTGCTCGGCAGGCTTTGCACAGTGCCTTGTCGAAATGCAGGGGCGAACACCGGCAAGCGCCCCTCCGAGGCGCGAGGAGAGCGATGCATGCGTGTGCAGTATATCGGGCTTGTGTTGCTTGAAATATTTATAAAAAAGCCCGACGTCGGCTCGCTTGAAGCTTGTGTCCGCTTCAAAGGGCAGCTCGGTGATGCTGATACCGTCACTCGCCAGACGCTCGGTAAGGCGCGAGCCCTCGGGAAGAATTATTTCAATTTGGAATTCATCCGAAAGCCCCTCGGCTACCGTGGAAAGAAGTATTCCCGCACCGCCTATATTGCTGTCGGATATAACGTGTGTTATCTTCATAAAAAATCCTTTGTAAATGATAAAAGCTCCGCACGGTATCGGGGATAGGACTTTCCGTGGGAGCTTTTATATTATTTTTTTCTTTTTTTTCTGAAGTATTCACCGAGTAATTCCTTACATTCCTCGGAGCGAACAAATCTTCGCAAGAGCGGCTTATGGTTGAACGGCAGCTCGGACAGGTCCAAAAGAGACCCGAATGCCCCGAAGCGTATATCGGGAGCTCCGTACACAACGTCCGGTATTCGTGCGTTGATTATAGCGCCTGCGCACATAGCGCAAGGCTCAAGCGTTACGTAAAGCGTTGCATCGGGAAGCCTCCAGCCGCCAAGCTCAGCGCACGCCTGCTCTATGGCGAGTATTTCGGCATGGTGCGTTGCACATTTGTTCGTCTCGCGCTTATTATGTGCGCGTGCGATTATCCTGCCGTCCTTGACGATGCATGCACCTATCGGCACCTCGTCCTCTTCCTCGGCAAGCTTTGCTTCTTCTATTGCAATCTGCATGAATTGTAAGTCAAGCTCTTCGTTTGTCATAGACGTACTCCGTTTGTCAAGCCGCGCCAAGCGCAGATATTGCAAGAATGGCGCAGGGAATTATAAATGTAAGAACAACTGCCGTGCCCTCGGAGCTTTTTTTCACCCATATCTCTTTTATGCCGGTATAATAGCTTTTCCTCATCAGAAAGAGGAAGATGCAGGATGCCGCAAGAAGTACACCGAAAGATATATAGAACGGCAAGGTGACATATCCGTATATCATCACAAGGGAGATCAGGTTGTTCAAAAAATGTATAGCGACCGACGGCAGTATACTGCCGCAAAGCAGGTCGCATACAGCGAATGCCAAGCCTGCGGCAAGTGCATAGGGGATCTGGAAAAGGTTTGCATGACCAAGGGCAAACATGAGTGATGAAAGCATCACAGCACGCCTCGTATCACCGCCGATCCCACCTATCAGCTTCAGCGGGATATATCTGAAAAGCAGTTCTTCGAGTATTGCCGGCACAAGTGCATGAACAAGGATAGCGAGGGCAAAATGACCACTTATATTTACATTATTCACAAATCCCAACGCTTCCATCGTGAGTGAGGTAAGGTATGAAATAAGGGAGGTTATGGCTATTGTCGGAATGGCAACAGGCAAGGCAAGACGCACACCGCGCACCGATATCCCAAGGGCGAGCTTATCGCCTCGCGTGCTCTCTTGCATTTCGCCCCTCACACCGTGCGGTGCCGGGAAATCGGTACTCTTTGCTCTTTTGATAAAATAAAGTCCGAGTGATATCGGTATCAGAAAGGCTGCGGTGTGCAGAACACTCCGTGCGGTCTCATTTTCAAACGTGCCTTCGGTAACAAGCATAAGAAGAAAGATGAGATCTATTACAGTTACGTAAGTTATGAGTCTTTTCATCACTGTGGCTCCTCTGAAAGAGAGAACAGAAGCTTACCTCTTGTGATATCGGCTTCCTCAACTCTGATTTTCAGCTTGTCACCGATTTTTATAACGCTCTTGCTGCTTCGGAGCGAGAGGTTTTTCTCGTCATAGAAAAATTCAGCAGGCAATGCCGACATCGGAACAAGCCCCTCGCAGGTGTTTTCAAGCACCGCGAAAATGCCGAATGACGTGACGGAGCTTACGGTAGCATCGAATATTTCGCCTATGCGCTCTGACATGTAGATGCACTTGTAAAGCTCGTCTATTCTTCGCTCGGCGGCTACGGCACGCAGCTCGCCATCGGTAGCGGCAGCAGCGGCACGCTTGGCATAACCGCGGTATTTTTCCTTTGCCTTCCCCTCAAACAATACTCTGTGGATTATTCTGTGGGTCGCAAGGTCGGACAAACGGCGTATCGGTGAGGTGAAATGACAGTAATTCTTTATTCCCAAGCCGAAATGCGGTCTGTGTATTTCAGAGTACGCTGCTTTGGACATAGAGCGCAGGCAGGCGTAGGATACCGCCTCTGCGATGCCGCGCTCCCTTGCTTCATCCATGAGGGCGGCAAGGTCGCGGTTCTCGCATTTTTCAGCACTGATGCTGTCGGTATTGAAGCCGAGATTGTGCGCGTAATTTATGAAATCAGCCATTTTGTCGTGAGGCGGCGGCTCGTGAACGCGGTATACGCAGGGGATTTGTTCTTCAAGCAGCATGGTAGCCACAGCCTCGTTTGCGCTAAGCATAAACTGCTCTATCATGCGCTCGGCATCACCCCGTGTGCGCTTTATAATGTTGATTGGCTCTCCATTCTCACCGAGTATTATCTCCGCTTCCGCACTCTCAAGCTCAAGCGCACCGCGTGCCACGCTTTTCTTCAAAAGGATAACGTAAAGCTCATGCATCAGGTGAAGTGTTTGTAGGCAGTCCTTGTATTTTTCGAGAATATCCGCATTTGCACTTCCGTCAAATATGCGGTTTATCTCGCTGTAGATGCCCTTGACGCGGCTTCGGATCACCGAAGGCTCCACCCGTGCTGAGATAATATTACCCGCACCGTCGAGCTTCATGATGGCGGAAAGTGTATATTTATCCTCACCCGGGTTTAGCGAGCACGCACCGTTTGAAAGTGACGGAGGCAGCATCGGAACGACCTTGTCCGTAAAATAAACGCTTGTTGCGCGAGCCATTACCAGTCTGTCAAGTGCGGTCTTTTCCTTGATATAATGCGAAACGTCCGCTATGTGAACACCGAGCGTGTAACCTCCGTCACTATCCTTTGAGAGCGATATCGCATCGTCGAGGTCTTTTGCGTTCTCACTGTCTATGGTGAAGATGACCTCGTTATGAACGGCTCTGCCCTCATAAGATACAGGCTCGCTTGCCGCTTCCTCGGCAAGCCGAAGCTCTTCTTTTGTAAATTCGGTATCTATCTCGCATTCAGCGAGCACTGCGAGGTAATTTGCCTCCTTTGTGTTGCTTTCACCGAAATTATCAAGCACGTCGGCTTCCAACGTATAGGAGTATTCCTCACCGCGAATGAGCTTTGCCATTACCTTATCACCGACCTTGGCACCACCGTCATAACGCAGGAAGATGCGACGCTTTATTTTACCGTCATCGGGAATGAGGTACAGGCGGTTCATGCGCTTTTTGTGAAGTCTGACAACGTCACTGTCAACGGTTCCTATAACGCACGCCTTGCCGTATTCGGTAATAGAGAGAACTCTGCCCTCAGTGCGTATCTCACCCTCGGCACTCAAAAATCTGCGGTAGGCTATCTTTACCGTATCTGTGCTGAGCGCGTTGCCCGTGCGGTGCTCGGGTATAAAAACGTCCCTCTCCTCGCCCTCAATGCGTACAAATCCAAACCCCTGTGCGCTTTCGGAAAACGTACCCTCTGCAACGATCTCGGAGCCGCGGGAGCCGCTATAGCTTCTCCTGTAATAAGGCTCTTCGGTGAATTTTATCTTCGTGCCGCGCGTGCCGACGTTGGTTTTCTCGGCTAATCTGAGCAGCTCGCGCCTTGCGCGATCTCTGACTCCTCTCCTTGTGGAGAACTTTTGTAAATCTTTTTTGCTATTTTTCATTTTCTGCAACCTCGTTAAAACAAGAGGCTGTCTCATTAAGAATTTATGAAAATCAGAGAAAAAATGAAGTAAAAAGCATGCGGTTAGCAAATTCTTAATGAGGCAAACTCATGGGGCGTGCGGATTTAGAGCGAAAATTTTCGGCTGACGAGCGAGAACTG
>CAZTWE010000020.1:0-34196 GCA_964617165.1 uncultured Ruminococcus sp. | reverse complement strand
CCTGTGACCCTCTGCTTGTAAGGCAGATGCTCTCCCAACTGAGCTAACCTTCCGTAACATGCTTTAGTATTATAGCAAAGTTTAATGCATTTGTCAAGGGGTATTTTTAAAAAAAATGATTTTTTTTGAGAAAAGCAGATTTAGGTAAAATTTCGGTAAATTTACTTTATCCTTGACAACCAAATTTTATTGTGTTATACTGCCTCATAGAACGGATTATTCACTATTTCCTATCCATTATAAGATTATACAACACAAAAAGGATTGAACAATCGCTATGATAAATAGAAACGATGAAGTGTCAGCACTTCTTTCTGCGTACTCAAAAGCGCTTGATCTGCTTGACGATTACGATCACGACTGCCTGCGGCGCCCCCTGGGAAAGGCACCGACCTACCGTCTCACCTATGAGGAATGTAAAGAGGTAATAGCCTCAATGCGCTTTGGGGGCGACTCAGACCTTTTCGGAAGAGAAAAAGACGACTCTTTCCGTGGCTCGATAGGCAACGTTTATCAGACCTTCGGCGGCTCTGAGCTGTACCCAACTCTTGAAGAAAAAGCAGCAAATCTGCTTTATCTTGTGGTTAAAAATCATAGTTTTCTTGACGGAAACAAGCGCATTGCCGCAGCGATGTTCCTTTATTTCCTTAGCAAAAACCACCGTCTTTTCACCGAGGAGGGGGAAAAACGCATCTCGGACGCGGCACTCGCCGCACTTACGCTGATGATAGCGCACTCCCGACCCGAGGAAAAGGAGCAGATGATAAGCATAGTTATAAATTGTATTGTACCATAAACAAAAATATCACTTCATAAGCTCATCAGACAGCTTAATTATTTCGGGCGCGATACGTTCGCGCTCTTTTTTTGTTATATATCCGTATATAGGATAAGAAAGGATGCAAAAAATTATTCCCACAGCGCCGACAGATATACCGACGATCATCGCGGCGGCACCGAGAGCTGCGCCAAGCTCAGTCATGCAAAGGCTCATACCCGTGCCAAGTAAAAGCGTACCGAGCACGCCCAATATCAGCGACACTGCCTTTCCGCGCTTTGTAGACTCGGCATCAAGGCGCAGGAGCCTGCCGAGCTTGCATTCAGCACTTTCCTCATCGGCAGCGGTTGGGCTTACGTACTTTTCTCTGATGCGCCTTATCTCCTCTTGCTCCTTTGAGCTGTAGGTATATGAAAATCCGTCGTTTTTATTCTGTTCGTTCATCAAAAGACATAC
This sequence comes from uncultured Ruminococcus sp., assembly GCA_964617165.1. Classification (GTDB taxonomy): domain Bacteria; phylum Bacillota; class Clostridia; order Oscillospirales; family CAG-272; genus UBA1740. The sequence continues at coordinate 32,962 of CAZTWE010000020.1, read as the reverse complement.
TCCTTATTCTTTTAAGCTCACGTGTTGCATTGAATATCATATAAACGCCCATCACGAGCACCAGCGTGCATACCGCAGTACCGCTTGCAGCGGTAATTACAGCTCTGAACACCTCGTCTCCCTCCTCGCCAAAGGCAGAAAGCATAGCGGTCTCAAGGGTGAGCATGGAAACCGCAGCGGACGTAAGGCTTATTGCCTTTGCCGCAGAGAGCACAGGGCTTTTCAGCTTCCTGTAACGCACGGCACCCACTATCGCGAGTGTCATAGACGTGAACGTGTACGCGGCAAGCGCAATAGTCGTTATATAGTGGTGAGTAATACCGTAACCAAATCTCGTTATATACAGCACTATTCCGGCAAGGGATGCGTTCATAGGGACAAGCATAATTCCGCAGAAGCGGTATCGGCGGTACTCGCTCTCTGCATCTGCCTCACCTGACATCTGCCTTACGTCGCGAAGAACGAAATAACGCATAATGACAAGCAGCATATAGTATACCGCAAAGGAATAAAACCACACGGACGAGTGATATATACCGAGCCCAAGCTGCAAGAGTGCATAAGCAGAATTGAGCGCAAGTGAGGCGTAAAGTGATATTTTTGTCCTAAGGACTCTGTCTGAAAAATAGCGGATAACGTACTTGTTTTCATTGCGAAGCCGCTTGACAAAGGCTATAATGGCAGGAACCCTCAGGCAAAGCACCGTCAGCGTATACGCACTCAGCGCATAACAGATATACGATGCCACGTGCTCAGTTCCGAAATACAGGAATGCCAAAGGAAGTGTACCGACCGATAGCACCGAAAGCACTGCAAGAAGCCATGTGGGCGGATAACCTATCGCCTTTAATATTTTTTTAAAATCCATATCTTCTCCTATTGAAGCGGGAGCTTTACGGTAAACACAGTTCCCTCTCCCAGCTTGCTTTCTACCGAAATATCACACCCCGTGATGTCTATGGCGCGGCGCACAAGCGCAAGCCCAAGCCCATTGCCCTCGCCTGAGTGAGAGGTGTCACCCTGATAGAATTTATCAAACATGTGCGCACCGACCTCGGGGGAAATACCGCACCCCGTGTCAGTTATACGCACTACGGCAAAGCTCCCCTCGCACCTGAGAGAAACCGACACGGTACCGCCCTTGTCGGTAAATTTTATTGCATTTGAGAAAAGATTGTTCCACACCAGACTCTGCATCTGCTCGTCAGACACTACGAAAATACCGTCGTCTATATCCGTTTCTATATTCAACCCCTTTGCCTCCCATGCCCCCTCAAATGCCAGCAGACACTCGCATAGCTGCTCGGAAAGGTCGTAGCTCTTCATAGACGGTGATATCTGCTGATTTTCAAGCTTGTTCAGCTTTAAAATATTCGTTATAAGTGAAGAAAGCGAGCGTGAGGTATCGGATATTATCTTTGCGTATTCGACACGCTTCTCATAAGAAAGCTCAGGGTCACTCAGCATCGCACCGTAATTCCCGATTACGGCAAGCGGCGTTTTCAGCTCGTGTGAAACGTTGGCAATAAAATCCGTTCTCAGCGTTTCAGTGCCCGAAAGCTCCTCTGCCATTCGGTTGAAGCACTCGGCTATCTCGTCAAAATGGTCCTCAAGTCCGGGGGCGTGTCGCTTTTCTATCCTTACGCTGAAATCTCCTCTCATTATTTTCTCTGCTGCCGATACTATCCTCTTTACAGGTCTCTCAACGGTCAGCTTGGTGCGTATTATATCAATGACGGTCAATATAACGGTGAGTGCAAAAACGTTTATCATCGTCAGCTTCGCGGCTCTTTGTATATCCTCGTTAGTCAGCGTAAGCCCCATGGAGCTTGTCATAGTTGTAACGAAAAGCATAGTACAGCAGCTGACTGCAAAGGCAACTATAGCGAAATAGAGCACGAAACGTCTCAGTGCGCGCAGCACCTGAACTAAATCTATCTTTCCGATCATTGCTTTATCACCGCCTTATATCCGAGGCCATGAACTGTCACTATCTCGAAATCGCGGCACTCCGAAAGCTTACCGCGAAGCTTAGTCATATACACGTCCACCGTGCGTGTTCCCGATGCGGTATCGGCATCCCAGAATTCGTCCATAAGCTGGGTGCGTGTAAAGGTTTTCTTAGGATAGGAGAGCAGCTTGTAGAGCAGATTGAACTCTCTTGCAGTCAGTGTTATCTCCTCGCCTGCAAGGTATGCCGCATGCTCGCAGGCATCCATTACGAAGTCTCCGACCTCTATGCGCTTTGCCGCGGATATTTTTGCGCGGCGAAGCAACGCACCGATACGGAGCAGCAGCTCACCAAGCTCTATAGGCTTTACCATGTAGTCGTCCACACCTGCGGCAAAGCCGCGCTGCTTTGAGCCGAGATCCTCTCTTGCGCTCATGAATATTATCGGGATATCCTCATTGAGCGAGCGTACCGTTTCAGCGAACTCATATCCGTCCACCCCCGGCATCATTATATCCGAAATTATCAGGTCGAACACAGTCTCATACATGGCATCGTATGCCTCGGATGCCGAAAGGCAGCTAACAGCCTCGTATCCGTTTCTTCTGAGAAAGGCGCAAACGCTGCCGCAGAGCTCCTTATTATCATCAACGACCAATATCTTGAACATAAAAAATGCCTCCCGAAAAAAATAATCAGCCGATAGCACACGCCATCGGTGCTATCGGCTAATTATAGCATATAAATGTTAAGATTTTGTTTACAACTACAGACTCGCTCTTAAAATCATTGATTTTCGCCCGTCATTATTTTTTCGCTAAGTGCAATTATCTCATCCGCATAGGCTCTCTTGCGCGATGCAAGGAGCTTTGAATAGATAGGATACGTCAAAGCCGCCATTGCAAGCCCTACAACGCCTACGATAATACCGGGTATCATAGAATTGCTCATCCCGAGGCTCGCGCCTATATCGGTCATAACAAGGCTCATTCCGCAGCCCATAATAACAGCGGATATACCACCGAATACGTATGCGAAAATATTCGCAGGGCGCTTTACGCGCATATCAAGCATGCGCAGCTCGTCAAGCTCTGTCGTTTCCCTCTCTGTGTACTGTGTTCTTATCTTCTGCACGAGAAAATCCTTATCGTTGCTGTTTTTCATTTTTGTTCTCCGTTTGTTTTTGTTGAATACATTATACACCGGGAGTGTTTTTGAAATAATTAGATTTTGTTTAAGAATTGTTAATTCGTAAAGATAGACGACAGGCAAGGGGCTGAGTCATTAAGAATACAGAGAAATAAAGGCTATTTTGAGTTTTAAAGCGAAAAGCTCTGTATTCTTAGTGCGAAGCACCTTTGGGGCTCGCTTGATTTAGAGCAGAAATCGTTGGCTGACGAACGGTAGCCGTATAAAAATACGGTGAGTGAGGAAACGACGATACAAAAAGGGCATAAAATGGAAGAAATTTGAAGAATTTCAACCTTAAAAAACAACAAAGCATAAAATTAGAGCGAAGAAACCGTGTTTTTCAACGGAATCCTCGCTCTTTTTGGGTTATGCCTAAATGAAGCAGCCCCTTATTTATTGATTTTTATTTTCACTACCGCACATAGTACATCCCTCGCAGCCTGACGCAGAGGTGACCGACTCACCCGCATTACCGCATCCGCAGCTGCATCCCGAGCCGCCCTTGCCGCAGCTTGCACCGTCAGGACAGCCTATGCATTTTTTGCCGCTGCGCTTAGCGCGGATTATGTAAGCGACAGCCGCGCCTATTACAAGCACAATAGCAATTATAGCGATAATATCCGCAACCTTCATAGCAAATTCCTTAAACGTTTACAGTCTTTGTCTCGGAGCTTTTTGCACCGAGTGCGTACTCATCGCGAAGCTGCTTATTCTTTCTTATGATAAGAACAGTGAAAACAGCCGCAGCGGCAAGCACGATAGCCCAGCCTACAATAGGCATCCAGGCGGTACCGAAGTTTGCACCCGTGAAGAGTGTACCGAAGAAGTATACAAGGAAGCCGACCGAATAGCCAACGGCAAACTGAAGCCCAATTCCTGCGAAGAGCCACTTTTTGCTCTTGATCTCTGAATTCATCGCACCGATAGCAGCGAAGCAGGGGGGCGTGAAGAGATTGAACATAAGATACGAAAGTGCCGCAACCTTTGTTATAGCAAGCAGACCCGCAACCTCAGCACCTGCGCCCTCTATCATAGCGAGCTCATCGGCGTTTATAAGGTTTTCAAGACCTACAACGCATACTGCAAGAGTACCTACAACGTTCTCCTTTGCGATAAAGCCCGTGATAGCCGCCGCAGCGAGCTGCCATGCAACAACACCGACAATGGGAGCAAAGATGTAAGCAAAGGGGGTAGCAACCGTTGCAAGAATGGACTGACTTGCATCATCCGTGGGCTGAAGATTCCAGCCGAACGAAAGCATAAGCTGAACAACAAAGTTACATACAAGAATGATAGTACCTGCCTTAACTATGTATGCCCAACCGCGCTGGCACATGGAAAGCGCAGCCTTTTTCACCGAGGGAGCCTTATATTCGGGAAGCTCTATGATGAAGAAGGACTTTCTTGCCTTATGACCTGTGAGCAGATTTATAAGAAGCGCACACAGAAGAATAATAATTATACCAACGAAATACATGAGCGTTCCAACCCATGCGCTCTCACCGAAGAACGCGCCTGCGAACAGCGATATAACGGGAAGCTTTGCTCCGCAGGGCATGAAGGGCGTAAGCATAGCAGTCGCTCTGCGCTCTCTTTCGTTACGGATAGTACGGCACGCCATAACACCGGGGATAGCACAGCCCGTTCCGATAATAAAGGGAATTACCGATTTACCCGAAAGACCGACCTTTTTGAAGATAGGATCGAGAACAACGGTAGCTCTTGCCATATAGCCGCAATCCTCAAGCAGAGCAATGAGGAAATACATTACCATAACAAGGGGGAGAAAGCCTACAACAGCACCTACACCGCCGATAATACCGTCAACAATAAGTGATGTGAGGAGCGGATTTGCGTTCTCCATAAGTCCACCGATAAACTCACCGAACATATCGATAAGAGTAACAAGACCGGGAATAACAAGCTCGTTTTCAGCACCCTCGTTAAACACAATTCCCTCGGCTATCCATGCGCCGAGCCACGCCTGAGAAATCTGGAACACAAGGAACATTACAACAGCGAAGATCGGAATACCGAGCCACTTGTTGGTGAGCACCGCGTCAACCTTATCCTGCACGTTTTTCTCGCTTGTGCGCACCTTGCGCGTTTCTGTAGCCGCAACGATGCTGTTTACAAAATCAAATCTCTTTCTGTCAGCCGCTTCAACAACCGCCTTATCGGTAAGGTCTATATCACCCTCGGAATAAGGTGCCGCCTGCGACTTGCCGTATGCATTAACGGCAGCCTCAACCACCGCAGCAAGTCCCTTTGACGATGTGGATACCGTTTCAACTACGGGACAGCCGAGCTTCTCGGAAAGAAGCTTTACGTCTATCTTGTTGCCCTTTTTCGAATTCACATCCGCCTTGTTCAGCGCAACAACTACGGGAATACCGAGCTCAAGAAGCTGAGTGGTAAAGAACAGGCTTCTGCTGAGGTTTACCGAGTCAACTATGTTGATTATAACGTCGGGCTTCTCTTCTCTTACGTAGGAGCTTGTTATGCTCTCCTCCGACGTAAAGGGAGACATCGAATATGCTCCGGGAAGGTCTACCGCGATAAGCTCCACGTTGCCTTGATAAAAGCTTTTCCTTATGGGATACTCTTTTTTTTCAACGGTAACGCCTGCCCAGTTTCCAACCTTTTCGTTTCTGCCGGTCAGAGCATTGAACATCGTGGTCTTACCGCTGTTAGGGTTACCTGTGAGCGCAATTCTCATTGCAAATTCCTCCAAATTTATATTTATTTTTATGATAAGCATTTTAAAGTTAGCCTCTGCTAACCCATGGGGTAAAAAAATAATCCGGAGATTATTTTTTATATAATGGCTGCCGCTTATAAAATAATAGCTGCCGCCAGATCACTGTCTATATTATATCTGCCGTCCTTAATGGAAACAACAGAGCCGCTCTTTCTGTGCGCGATAACCGTGATAGGCTCACCGCTGTAGCAGCCCAAAGAAAACAGGAACGAATTAAGCTCCTCATCATCAGTATCAATGCACTTGATGATATATTCCTTTCCCTCTTCTGCATCACGTAAGGTCATAGCCGACTTCCTTTCCTCCGAGTGAAACGTGCCTTTGTTAGTTAGCATCTGCTAACGGGTAACATTATACACCTTTGTTTTTCTTTTGTCAAGGCATTTTTTGAACTTTTTGAAAATTTTTATCAGCTCTTGAATTTTTTACACTTTACAAGTAAAAAACGACCGAAATGACAACCGCCATGACCTCTGCAACAGCTATCGAAAGCCAAATTCCCGCTATACCGAGCAAAACGGGTATAAGCAGCACCGCCGCGACCCGGAACACAAGCGTTCTCAAAAATGATATAACAGCCGAGGTGACACCGTCGTTAAGAGCGGTGAAAAAGCCTGAGGAAATATAGCAAAGCCCATAAACAGGAACGAAAAGGAAAAGATGCGGAAGCCCGATACCGTCAGATCGACAAGCTCCCCGTCATACCCCACGAAAAGGTGGGAAAACGGCATAGCAAACGTCTCGGCAAGGACGAACATTCCAAAAGAAAAGCTTCCTACTTTATATATTATTGCAGCTTTCTCGGATTGTCTGTCAAGCCTGCAAGATAATCGAGCGAGACGTTGTAAAACCGTGCCAGAGTTATGAAATGATGGAGCGGTATTTCCTGAACACCTGTTTCGTAACGGGCATACTGCTGCCTTTTCATTCCGAGCAGCTCCGCTATTTCGGACTGATTGCGATCAGCATCCTCTCTGAGGTCTCTGAGTCTTTGGTAAAAATGCATAGTTATATCTCCGTTCTTAGCCGTATAAGCAGCTTTTGTTTTGTGCAACACGGAGATTATACCACGCAACTTGCAAGTTGCACCTGAAATGCAACTTAAAAATTGCTATAATATAATTGGTGCAACTCATTGATTGCAAAATCAAAAAAGCAATCCTTAAAAAATTCGCGGATTGCCAATCGGAGCCAACAAGCATCAACGAGCGTGACATATTTGTATACGAGTTCAAGCTCGGAGCAAGAATAGCACTTGAAATAACGAGCACTGACGATACTTTAAAATATTAGAAATGTATTTGGAATTCGGGAGCACAAACTCATGGCATATAGCTTGAAATACACTCGTTCGTGCTTGACGGCAAGATAATCGAGACGTTATAATTCACTCCTGTTTTGCTTTCAGGGGGTATGGGGGATGCTTTGGCTTCAAAGCATCCCCCACTTACTTATTTACTTACTTTATCTTATCGATCATCTTCTCAAGCACTGCGCGCTCTTCGGCTGTGATGTCATCGTCTGCGCCCTCAAGGATCGCTTTGATAGCCGATCTGCGTTTAAAGCCCTCGGAAGCCTCATAGAGGGGGCGTTGCCCTGCTTTCTGTTTTTCCTTTGCGGCTATTTCGTCAATAACGTCCTTCATATATGAGAAGATAGGGCTGTCCTCGGTGTAGCGTGCGGGAGCGTAGAAATTGAGTCTACCGTCACCGAACAGCTTATATACCTTACGTTTATTTCCCGTATCGGGGTCATAAACTCCGATAGAGTAGCCGCCTTTCTGCTTAACGAGCGTCATACAAGGGATATCCGTTGCACTGTCACCTATGTAAACGATGTTTTCATAGTCAACGTTGCGGCAATTATGAGGCAAGCTGTCATTTACCCTGGGGTCGTACTCTTCAAGGTAGCCCTTGGCTATTCTGAAAATAAACTGTGTTTTGGTGGTGTAATTTACCACCTGTGCGGGCCACTCGGCAATACCGTCAGCCGAATAGAGGTAAGAGGAAGCGTAGGTGCGCGTGATATAAGGCGCAATTCTGCTACCCTCGATTATCTCTTTCAGCCCCGAGGAAATTATATAGTGCTCAACGTCTATACCGCGCTCATCGGCATAGGCGTTTACGTTTTCAAACCAGGTATCAACACCCTCGTAAAGCTGCACGTCCCTGCCTATTTCCTTAAAATACTCACGGCGCAGGGATTTGCCCTTGAACTTGGAATATTTTATAAGCTCGTACATCCATGCAAGATTATTGTCCATGAGATTTTCCATAGCAAGAGTATCCGACTCATGCCAGAACTCGGATTTATCAACACCGAACGAGGGTATAAGAGTAAAGGTCTGCATATCATCGGGCGAAAGCGTACGGTCAAAGTCATAGCATATCGCCATTTTAGGTCTTGACCTTGGGGTATCGAAGCTCATCGACTCCTGAACTACTGTTTCTTCATTCTTCATATCATTCTCCGTTCCGAGGGCAGCTCAAATTACAAACATGAGCGACTCCCTAATGCGTTAAGGGATAGGGGGAATTTAGAGCGTGCGGTAATTTTTCCCTTCTTGTGTAATTATTTTACTATATTTTTTTCGCTAATGCAACTAATTTGACAAAAAAAGTTTTAAAAAATGCATAAAATTTAGGGTATTTTTTTATTTTTCACAAAAAAGCAATTGCAAAGCCGAGCGTTTTATTGTATAATCAATCTGTATGTTTGATCTTTGAGTGCTAAAAGTTTGGAGGACGTGCGCATGTTTGAAGCAATAATTGAAAAAATATCGGAATACGACAGAATAATAATACACCGCCATAAAAATCCCGACGGTGATGCCCTCGGCTCACAAATAGGACTGAAGGAGCTTATAAAAACCGCTTATCCCGAAAAGACCGTTCTTGCGGTTGGAGACAGCTCGCGCCGCTTTGCCTTTATGGAGGGCAGCGAGAGTGACGAGGTTTCGGATGAGGATTACAAGGATGCTCTTGCCATAGTGCTTGATACCTCGTCTGCCGCGCTCATATCCGATGAACGCTACACGGGCGCAAAAACCACCGCGCGCATCGACCACCATATTTTCGTTGAAAAAATATGCGACACCGAGGTGACGGATACAAGCTACGAAAGCTGCTGCGGACTTATCACCGAGCTTGCCATAGAGGCAGGCTGGCACCTGACGCCCCTTGCGGCAAAATCGCTCTTCTGCGGCATGGTAACAGACTCGGGCAGATTCAGATATGACAGCGTCAGCAGTGATACCTTCCGTCTCGCCTCTCATCTTATGACTGCCGGCTTCGACACGGGCGAGATATATAAAAACCTCTATTCCGATGAGCTTGAGTTCGTACAGCTGCGTGCTAAATTCGCACTCAAAATACAAAAGGCATCCGCAGGCGTTGCATATATCTATACCGACCTTGCCGAAGCACAGAGCCTTGGTTTTGACAGCTTCACGCTCTCGCGCGGTATGGTAAATACCATGTCGGATATCAAGGGTATCGATATATGGGTCAACTTCACCGAGACCGAGGGCGGTGTGCTATGTGAGATCCGCTCCTCAAAATACAATATCAACCCGATAGCAACAAAGCACGGCGGCGGTGGACACGCCAAGGCAAGCGGTGCCACACTGCGTGACAGAGCCGAAGCCGAAGAGATGATAGAGGAGCTTGTAGGTCTGGCAAGCGAAAACTTAAATCCAGGATTTTGACAAGAAAGGTTTACAAAAATGAAAGAAAAGCTTACACCGATACTTAACAAAATAAAAGAATACAACAAAATAATTCTCTTTCGGCACTTCCGCCCTGACGGTGATGCAATAGGCTCTACAAAAGGATTTCAGGCGATACTCAAGGCTACCTATCCCGAAAAGACGGTAATATTACAAAACTGCGACAGCTCGGATTATCTCGCCTTTCTCGGCGGTGAGGAGGAGCCTGTTCCCGATGAATATTACTCCGATGCGCTCGGCATCGTTATCGACACTGCGACCTTGAAGCGTGCATCAAACAGCAAGGTAAACCTCTGCCGCGAGATAATAAAGATAGACCACCATATACCAACCGAGAGCTACGGTGTGCTTGAATGGGTAGAGGAGCTGCGCTCCTCTGCATGCGAGATGATAGCGGCATTTTACGACAGCTTCCGCGACGAGCTCGTTATGACAAAGGAAGCTGCCCAGTACATATACTGCGGTATGGTAACAGACTCGGGCAGATTCCGCTTCCGTGACGTTTCGGGCGAAACGCTGCGCCTGGCAGGTATGCTCCTAGACTTCGGAATTGACACCGAGCACCTTTATGCAAACCTGTATCTGCGCGATTTTGACTCCTACAAATTCGAGTCCTACGCAAGGAGCAAGATGAATATAAGCAAAAACGGTGTTATCACCCTCTTCGTTACCAAGCGCATGCAGAAGAAATTCAAGCTTACCAAAGAGGATGCGAGCGCAGCGGTCTCCTACATGGACTCGGTAAAGGGCAGCCTTATATGGATAGCCTTTATCGAGGGAGACGGTGAGATACGTGTCAGACTCAGGTCGAGATTTGTCACCGTCAGCGAGCTTGCAGAGCGTTACAACGGCGGCGGTCACGCCTGCGCTGCGGGAGCAACCGTTTATTCAAGAGCCGAAATGAAAAAGCTTATTTCCGAGGCTGATGCCCTTCTCAGTGAGTACAAGGACAACAACGAGGGCTGGCAATGAAAATACTCATAACGAACGACGATGGAATTTTTGCTCCCGGCATCATACCGCTACTTTCATGGGCAAGGCAGCTCGGTGAGGTCACGGTGGTTGCGCCCAAGGTTGAGCAGAGCGGAAAGAGCCACGCGATAGAATTTGTAAAGCCGATAGAGATAAAGCAAGTTGACCGCTTCCACGGCATTGAGGCTTACGCCATGGATTCCACCCCTGCGGACTGCGTCCGCTTCGGCATAATGGGGCTTGGACGCAAATACGACCTTGTGCTCTCGGGTATCAATCGCGGTGTAAATCTCGGAGTTGATATGATATATTCGGGTACCGTTGCCGCGATATTCGAGGCGGCGTACTGGAAGCATCGTGCTATCGCATTTTCCGCCTATCCCGGTGCCGATGCTGCGGCGGGAGCCGAGCTTGACAGGATATACAAGTACATAAAGGTCAACGGTCTTTTCGACGTAAACGACATATATAACGTCAATATTCCGCACACGCCACGGGGGATACGTATAACAAAGCAAGGCTCACCCTATTTCAGTGACGGGTTCGTGAGGCTTGACGGTGAGGATGATATGTACCTGCAAACGGGAGAGCATATCCCCGATGAAGCCCCCGAGGACACCTGCCGTGACACGGTTGCCATCGCTGACGGATATATATCGATAACACCCCTCACCCTGTGCCGCACAAACATGGAAGCGTTCGGCAGGCTGCGTGAGATAGAGGAATAACGGCAGGATACGAAAACAAAAGATATCCCGAGTTCAAATAAAAAAGAAAAAGACTTATAAATTTAGAGCGAAATTACCTTTTTTGGTAGTTTCGCTCTTTTTAGGTTGTTTATGAATGAAGCAGTACCTCTCGGAAATTTATGTCCTTTAGTCAACCGATACTGCCGACAGCGGCGGAATTGTAATCTCAATTGCCGTCTGTGACGGGCAGGGTCTGCCGATGCTGTCAGGCGTATCGTACACGGTGCTGCAATTTACGCGGCAAAGGACGGGCTTTTGCGAGTGATTAACTATCAGCTGCCTTTCGCTGCCATCCGCGCTTTGCCATCTTGTTGTGATAAGGGGCGGATATACGAGCTTGCCTCCGTCCTTCAAGTGGAGCACATATTCGCCCGACGCGTCAAGCTCCGTGGGCTTCACCATTTTGCCGAGAGCAAGATAATCGCGGTACGCGCGCCGCCAGCCGTTAAGATTTTTAATCAGCTCAAAAACCGGCTCCTCTTCGGGTGGCGGAACGTCCCAAGGCGTTGTCCAAGCCCAGCTGATCCTACCGCCGCCGCAAAGGGTGAGAGTGAACATATCTCCTGCGGCAAAGGCGTAGGCAAGCCTGAACAAAAGGTTATCGGGACTCTTATCTAGATCAACGAACAGATGCACGCAGTTCTGATTGCCCATAAAATTATTGAGATACTCATGGAAAACGTATGAATAAACGGGAACGGGCTTAGCCATTTTGTAACCGATGTTGAACCTGAGATCGTTAAACGGCAGATATCCGATAAACGGCTCGCTTGCCGCGCCCTCACAGCCTATTATGAGCTTTTTGCCGTTTTTATCAAGCTCCTCGTAAACACGGCTGAATATGCGCTTCATTGCCTCGTTCTGCCATACGCCCGGAGCTTCGGGATGCCCGTGATCCTTTGCATAGCAGAAGCAGCTCTCGCCGCCGAGATTCTGATCGAAATACTGAGCGTAATCAACTCCTGCCGCAGCAATAGAGCTGACCTCGCGTGCAACTATCTCGGCTACGCGGCTGTCGTAAGGGCACATGTCATACCCCTGCCTGATAGGCGGGCCAAGCACCTTGGACTGAGTTATTTTTCCGAAGAAATTCTTTGATATAAGCCGCTCGTCATATCTATCCGAAATATCAAGCTCTGGGTTAAGATAGCTGTAGGTAGTCCAGCCGATGCCGCTGCAATACACGCCTGCAAGATTGCCTTTGCTGTGGAGCGCAGCAACGAAATCGCGGAACTGTTCCTCGCCTCCGAACGGCGGCCATACGTAAGGCGGCGGAAAGGTATATTTTCTCTCCGTAATTTCTGATGAGCTTCAAGGTAAAGACAGGGCGCTCATTCCCCTCGGCAAGAAATTCCCTCTCACCGTGAACGAGCGATATTATGCGGCTGCCGTCATCGCTCAGCACAAGAGTTGTTCCATTATTATTGCAGATCATAATATATCCCCATTTTTTAAAAGGGGCTGCCACAAACTTGCATTTGCAACAACCCCTACCGTTTTTTACAAATTTAATTTTTTCTACCGATCAAGCTTCACCTGCGGTATCGTCGCCGCCTGTGGTGTCATCGCCGCCTGCGGTGTCATCGCCGCCTGCGGTATCGTCGCCGCCTGCGGTATCGTCATCTGCTTCCTCATCAGCGGGAACAGTAACGCTTACGATGTGGGGCTGCATGCCCTCGTACCAGTAAAGGTATCCTTCCATATCGATAACGTCACCAACCTCAAGTGCTTCAACAGCTGCGTAAACCTCGCTGTCAACACCTGTGAGGTAGGACTCTACAACGAAAGTAAAGGTCTCCGTACCGTTTGTAGCCTTGAAATAGATATCACTGCCTCTTGCGCCCGAGCCGTCCCATTTATACATGAAGGCATCGCCGTCCTCATTTGCAGCGACAACGGTAAGACCGCGGAAGGAAACGTACTCGCATATATGAGCCTCGATAGCGTCCGTGCCGAGAAGCTCTGTTACGTCGCAGATTGGAGCTACGTAGGTATCGTTCGAATTAAGGAACTCAAAGGTACCGTTCATTACCTCGGATAAGCCGTTGAATACAGCCTTATAGCCTGTAATTCTGATCTTTGTGCCGGGAGTAAGCCTTGCAGCGTTTTCCTCGGTGCAGGCAACCTCGTAAGCGAAGTAGCCACCGTCTATATCCTGAAGATAAAGAGTGATAACGCCCTCACCGGACTCACCTGCCCACCAGCCCTGAGCTGCCTGAACGTAAGCCTCGATAACTACGGGAGCATCGATTTCAGCCGCCATAAACTCAGCATAGCTCATTGCGCCCTCGGACTTAGCAGCAGATGCGGATATAACGTGGGGCTGCATGCCCTCGTACCAATAGAGATAGCCCTCAAGATCAAGCTTCTCGCCAACCTTGATCTGCTCTATGTAGTTGTAAACGTCACTGTCGGTACCTGTGAGGTAGGACTCTACAACGAAAGTAAAGGTGTCGGTTCCGTTCGAAAGCTTGAAGTAGATATCATCGCCTCTTACGCCCGAGCCGTCCCATTTATACATGAAGGCATCTCCGTCCTGATTTGCGGCAACAACCGTAAGACCGCGGAAGGAAACGTACTCGCCTATATGAGTCTCAACAGCATCCGTACCGAGAAGAGAGGTAACGTCATAGATAGGAGCTACGTATCTGTCGTTCTCATCAAGGAACTCAAACGTACCGTTCATCACCTCGGGCATGCCGTTGAATACAGCCTTATAGCCTGTAACTCTGATCTTTGTGCCGGGAGTAAGCTTTGCAGCGTTTTCCTCGGTGCAGGCAACCTCGTAAGCGAAATAGCCTCCAATATTATCCTGAAGATAAAGAGTGATAACGCCCGTCTTGGACTTGCCTTCCCACCAGCCCTGAGCTGCCTGAACGTAAGCCTCGATAACTACCTTCGAGTCAACCTCAGCGGCAAGGAAATCGGCATGGCTCAATACTCTTACCTGCTCACCGCCCTGTTCGTTATCCTCGGTCTCGTCATCATCATCGTCGGGTTCCTCTTTGGCACAAGAGGTCATGGTGAGTGAGAGAGCAAGGATCAAAATCAAAAGAAGAGCTAAAAGTTTTTTCATTTTTGTTTCATCCTTTTCAAATAAATTTATAGTACTTGCTAAACTTAATTATATACATTTCGCGCCAAATGTCAAGATTTATTCGGGAATTTCTTCTTTTTTATCGCCGAAACAGCATAATAGGTACCTATCGCGCCCCAAGCGCAGAAAAGAGTGACTATGAGTGCCACCGAGCCGCGCGGCAGATCTCCGAAGCTTATTTTCACACTCGTATCGCGCAGTATCGTGTCAAGCTTGTAATATGCCGTTACCTCCCCGTAGAGCTTTTCTACGTATTCTCTGTTCATTTCATCGGTGATACCTCGGCGCACGTCCTTTGCCGCACGCTCGATCAGCATACCCGCAGCCGAGCGCAAAGACGTTGAGCCGTTGAAAACGGGAGTGACAAAGGTATTGTCGGTATTGTCAAGCAAAATGCGCGTAGCCTCTATCTTGACGTCGTAGTAACGCTCGTTGTCCTCGCCGGAACGGGAGAGATAATCAAGATATTCCGCGCTGCCCTGCGCCTTTGTGGTAACGGGAGCGTAGCCCTCGGTCTCTGCGTAGGCGAGCTGTATTCCGTTCGTCAGAAGATACTGAACGAACAGCCACGAGGCAAGCACCTCGTTCGGGTCATCCTTGTTAAAGATGCACACGGAGGGGCCCTGAGAGATCATTTTGGGGTTATCCGTGTCAAATTGAGGGATAGGTCTGACAACCGTTTCAAAATCGACAACGGCAGACGAATGTACGTCCATAAGAGGTGCATCCGAGCCCATCCAGGTGGCACCTGCGGTGGAGTCTATCGCGAAAATGCACTGCCCCTTGTTGAGATAGTTCGCAGGATAGCCTATCGTTTCAAAGGTGTTGAAGGCACGGGTTTCGGAATGCTCGGATACCGTCATCATAATACTTGCGGTATCATCGTTAAATATGAGGATATCACCGCTACCCGTGGAATAATCCGCACCGAGCTGCTTCAGCATCTGTATCATCATATTGTCGGTTGACTTATAGATAAAGGGTATCAGCGTTTTCTGACCGTTGACAAGATATTTACCGTCAGCTCCGCGAGCCATTGCCGCCTCGGATACCTCCCATATAAAATCCCACGTCAGAACGTCGGGC
This sequence comes from uncultured Ruminococcus sp., assembly GCA_964617165.1. Lineage (GTDB taxonomy): Bacteria > Bacillota > Clostridia > Oscillospirales > CAG-272 > UBA1740. Next base: position 17,428 of record CAZTWE010000020.1, on the reverse strand, counting down.
ACCTCGTAGCCGAGGGCTTCAACGTAGTCGCGGTTGATGTAGCACGCCTCGGTCGAGCGCATGAACGGGAGTGCGTAAACCGCACCGTCAATAACACATTCGTCAAGGAACTTCTGCACTATTTCACCGTTCTTTACCCCGTCAAAGTTGACACGCTCCCCACCGAGACCGTAATTTTCATCCGCCATGAGATCGTCAAGCGGAACAACAACGTTCTCACCCGTTATGTACGTGGCTATATGGTCGGGATAGGTTATGCAGATATTTGGCGTTGTACCCGTTGAGATATTCGTTATTACGTCATTGTATATATCACCGTAATTCGTATACGGCTTGACGGTAACGCTTATGTTCGGATAAAGCTCGCAAAATTCGCTTACCGCTCTGGCGTATACCTCGGTCTGCGCCTTGTTCGTATCGTTCTTTGCCCAGAAGGTAAGATTTATTTCGCGGCTTGTATCAAGCTCCTCGGGCACCGAGAAGGCAGGTCTTTCCACGTTGCCGTGGCAGGCTGTAAGAGAAGATACTGAAAGAACGCATATTGTCGCGGCAAGTAAGAGACATAGGCTGCGCATTTTTTTGCTTTTTCTCATCCCTTTGTACCTCCTCTTGAAACACCCTCCATAATTCTCTTGCGAAATACAAGGAACAGGACTATCAGCGGCAGCGAGCAGACGACTACCGCTGCCATCATTGCAGGTATATTCTCTCTGCCGAAGCCGCTTTCGCGCAGAGTCTGTATGCCGTTTGATATGAGGAAATAGGCTTCCTCGTCCGTGATGAGCCTCGGCCATACGTAGGAGTTCCAGCACTCTATTATTTTGAGGATGATAACCGTTACTATCGTCGGTCGGCTCATCGGCACCATAACGCGCAAAAGGTATTTCATATCCGACGTTCCGTCAACCTTTGCGGCATAGTAAAGCTCATCGGGAATAGCCGCGAAATTCTCTTTAAGAAGATAAATATAGAACACGGATGCCACCGATGGTAAAATAAGACCCATAAAGCTGTTGCGCATGTCCATATTCGTTACGGTGACGAAATTCGTAATTATAACCAGCTCGTTAGGTATCATCATAAGCGAAAGCAGCACGGTAAAGGCAAGGTCCTTGCCGCGGAAATTCAGCCTCGCAAAGGCAAATGCCGCCAGCACCGATACTATGAGCATAAGAGCCGTGGTTACGATCGAGAATATCAGCGTGTTGATAAAATAGGTTCCGAGAGGTACCTCGGTGAAAGCGAGTATATAGTTTTCCGCTGTGGGAGACGTAGGAATAAGCACGGGTACCGACTCATTGTTATACGCACCGTAGCTTTTGAGCGAGGTGAGTATCATATAGTAAAATGGGAAAAGAACTATAAGAGCGCATACCGCGAGAAATGTATACGTTACGGCACGTAGGACGCCCGCGCGGATAGCGGCACTCTTTTTCTTTTTTGCAAGCTCATTCATCACCGTCACCCCCATCAATAGTGTACGTGCTTTTTACTCACGGTGAGATTTATGCAGGTTATCGTGAGTATTATAATGAACAGTATTATCGCTGCTGCGGAGGCGTAAGACGGATAACCGCCGCCGTCACCGTACAGCATATCGTATATGTAACCGACGATGGTATTCATACCGCTGGCGTTGAGATCCTCTCCGAAGATAGCAACCGCATCGCTGTATGCCTTGAATGCACCGATAAAGCCTGTTATGATAAGGTAGAAGAGCATGGGCGATATCATAGGCACCGTGATATGCGTAAACATGCGCAGCCGCGAGCATCCGTCCACCTTGGCGGCGTTGTAGTAGTCCTGCTTGACGGATGCTATGGCACTTGTCAGAACAAGTATCTTGAACGGCAGCACCACCCATACCGTGTAAAAGCATAAAACGAACATCTTAGCCGCATACGGCCCCTCGATAAAGTCTATCGGGGTCATGCCGAAGACGGAAAGAACTATATTTACAAGTCCGTCTGTATATTCCGTCTTTGCAAAGAGTATCATGAAAACAAGTCCTACGGCAAGCGTATTAGTTACGTAGGGCAGGAAAAATATCGTTTGAAAAAGCTCACGCAGCCGCTTTATCGAGGCAAGCGCCAGTGAGATAAGAAGTGCGATAAGCGTTGACAGCGGCACGGTTATTATAACGAGTATAAAGGTGTTTTTAAGTGCCGATAGAAAATACGGGTCGGAAAGCACGAAAGAATAATTATAAAAGCCGACTCCGAAATAGGTCTCGGATGCCGAATTGTATCCCTCCTCAAAGGAATATATGAGAACGTCTATCAGCGGATATATCATAAACACGCCGACAAACAGGAACGCCGGCAGAAGATACAGCCAGCCCTTTAAGCTTTTTTTATCCATAAGCTCTCCTTTCCCGGGAGCCCTCGCTCCACAAGGATAATTATAGCAAATTATGTCATGTTAGTCAATAATAAATATAGCTAAAGTATAAAATTAGCCGAATATTTAATTACATAGTTTTCCAATAATGTTTATAAACTGTAAACTATACACAAATAAACTTGAAATCCGACACCGAAAATGTTACAATCTTTTTAGTTTTGCTAAAAAGCTATCCGCGTAAGACAAAATTAAAGCAACAACACGGAGGTTCATTATGAGCACCTACATACTTTACAATCCGCTTGCAGGAGGCAACAATGAGGAAAGAATCAAAAAGCTTGCCGCCTCTCGCGGTGCAGAAGCTGTAAGCATTATCGGATTTTCGGGCTATGCCGAGTTTTTCGGAGGAATTTCTCCCGAGGATGAGATCATTCTTTGCGGCGGTGACGGTACGCTTAACAAATTCATAAACGAGACAGATGGTATCGAGTGCGGAAACGACATCTACTATCTGCCCTACGGCAGCGGAAACGATTTCTGGCATGATATTTCGAATAAAGACAACGAAGAGCCTATCAGAATAAACGATTATATCAAAAACCTGCCCGAGGTTACGGTAAGGGGAAAGACCTATCGTTTTATAAACGGCGTCGGCTTCGGTATTGACGGATATTGCTGCGAGGTAGGCGATAAGCTCAAGGCTACCTCGGATAAGCCCGTAAACTACACAGCTATCGCAATAAAGGGCCTGCTTTATGCTTACAAGCCCTGCGGCGCTACCGTAACGGTTGACGGTGTCGCTCACAGATACAAAAAGGTCTGGATTGCACCCACGATGAACGGCAGATACTACGGCGGCGGTATGAATGCCGCGCCCTCGCAGGACCGCCTTTCGGAGGACGGTGCGCTTACCGCGGTTCTCTTCCATGATTCAAGCAAGCTCAAAACTCTTATGGTGTTCCCCGCTATCTTCAAGGGCGAGCATATTAAGAGCGAAAAGGTCGTAGCACTTCACACGGGGTACGACATAACGGTGGAATTCGATGAGCCGAGAGCATTACAGATAGACGGAGAAACGATCCTCGGTGTAAAGAGCTACAGAGCCGTCAGCAAAAAGCATGCCGCTGTGGCTGAAACAATTTAAATAAGGTACTATTAAGGTAAAAAGAGCGAGGCTTCCGTAAAACAGAGGCTTCGCTCTAAAATTATGATTGCAAAAGGTTGTATTGCGAATTTATGATAATCTCAGTTGCCTAGATTTCGCCTGTAATCTTTTTCAGAAATTCAACTGCCGATCTGATATCCGCTACGGGGTCATCGCTCGCCTCGCGCTCTATGGTAAGAAATCCGTCGTAACCTATTTCGCGAAGCGCCATTACGTAGGAGCGCCAATCGACCGCGCCCTCACCGATAGGCAGCTCCTTGAAGCCGCGGCAAGCGTTAAGGGCATCCACACCGCCCGTTGCAAAAGCGTGATAGATCTCGGTCGGAGTCTGATCGGAGGACAGCTTCACACCGTCCTTTGCGTGAGTGTGAACTATATAGTCGCGGAGCATATATACCGCCTCGGTTGGATCCTGCCCCGTTACCATAACAAAGTTTGCGGGGTCGAGATTAACGCCCACTCCGCCCTTTGTATCACGAAGAAAGGCGAGAAGAGTTGCGGCAGTCTCAGGTCCTGTTTCAATTGCGAGGGTAACACCCCTCGCCTTGGCGTAAAGTCCGCACTCTGTGAGTGCCGAAAGCATGGTTTGGTAGCGCGGATCGCTTTTATCATCGGGAATAACTCCGATATGCGTTGTTACAACGCTTGCACCGAATTCCGTTGCAAGATCGATAATTCTCTTTGTTTTTTCAACACGGGTAGGATTATCGGCCTCTATCTCGAAGCCAAAGCCGCCCATATCACCGCAAAGCGCGCAAATGACGAGCCCTCGCTCTGCAAGCAGCTTACGGTAATACGCACGGTCTGCCTCGGTGAGCGTTTCGGGTGAGAATTCGCCTGTCGTTGCGTAAATCTGTACGCCCCGAAGCCCCAGCTCAGCGGCAAGCTCAATGCCGCCTTCAGTACCGCGCTTGAAGCAATCTGTCAAAGCTCCTATTTTCATAAAATCACTCCTTTATCGGCAAGAGTGAATTTTGCGAAGAACGAGATTAAAATCCAAGGTAACAGCGCATATTACAAGGATTTTCACCGATTTAATTCACAAAATTCGCCTCGCAAAATGAATTTGGGTCACTCGCACTTGTCTATGCTTATGCGCTCGCCTATGCGGCTGATACCGCGAAGAACTGCATCGCGTATTTTCATGGCTTCAAGGGTCTCGGCTGTGTCAAACGACACCGTACCCTCGGCAAAAAATCTGAGAATGTCTCTTATCATAAGCATAAAGAACGGAGAAGAGACGTTCACCGCCTCGGCATCGGCATCACCCGATACCGTAAAGCCAAGCTTCTTTCCATAGGTCATGATAGCCTCGCGCTCATCTCTGTAGGATATTTTACAAACCGTCTGTCCATTTTCCTCGGTAACAGTCAGGTCGGTGGCACCCGTGCCGAGTTTTTTTACTACCATTTCGATTTGGTGAATTATGTATTCGCCAAGCGCGGAGCCGCCTCCCGTTGTCATAAAGCACCGATTTACCTGTACGCGGTCAAGCTCCTCTGCATAGCGGAGAGCGGACGTGGAAAAGAATGGCGCGCCATACTCAAAAGAGGCGGCGAATATTGCTTCCGCATCCGAAAGACACGGTGCAAATGTCTTATCTATATACGTGCGCTTGCCATATTTCAAAGCCTCCCTTGCATAAGGCAAGTGCCTGTCCGGGTCTGACGGAGAGAGAATTATCACAAAATCCGATCTCTCGCAAAGCTCGGCTATGCTGCCGCAGCGCACGACCCCGTGCTTCTCGCACCATTCCTTCGTCGTAATTCCATCGATTGGAGACCTGTCGAGCTCGGCATAAGCGTATCCAACCTCAAAGCCCTCACCGAAAGCCACCGAGGCTTCCTTTATCCACGCGGGATAATTGTTTGCATGCCATTCGCTTATATAATAATCTATAAAGCCGATCTTTTTCATCAAAGCTTGACCTCTTCTCCAAGCTCTGCCGATTTGTAAAGCGCATCAAGAAGCTTCGCGCTCTCAAGAATATGTACGATGTTGCTCTTGTTCTTTACACCGCTCACGCAAGAGTCAAGGAACGCCTTATCCTCAAGCATATACATATCTGGGATGGAATATTCCTCGCGCGTGCCCTCAAGTGTTTCGCCCGACCAATAGGTGAAAAGACTGCAATAATCAAGGCGCACACCGCCCTTGTCACCAAGGAAATCAACGTACATCTCGCGCACGCCTACGTTCTGAGCCCATGCACCGTTGAATGATATGCTTGCCTTGTCCGTTCTTACGTAGCCCGATACGAAATCGTCAACGTCATTGGTGCCGTTTTCAACGTCGGCAGTATCCTCAGCCCACATAGTCTTATATTTGTAGGATTTCATATCCTTTGCCATTTCCGAATAAGCATCGCACGTAACGTTTCTGAGCTTTGCACCGCCTATTGCGTAAAGAGCGAGGTCAAGAAAATGCACGCCCCAGTCGATAAGCGCACCTCCGCCCGATTGGCTCTTGGTAGTAAATGCACCGCCAAGCCCTGGAATTGAGCGATGAGCGCGGAATGAGCAATATACGTGATACACCTTGCCAAGCTCGCCTGCCTCTATCATATCGTGTATCTTTTCAACCGAAAGATGATAGCGGTTGCAAACTCCGATGTTGAGCATTTTTCCCTGCTTTTCGGCTTCCTTTGCCATTTCGCAGGAGAGCGCGTAGTTTACAGTGATAGGCTTCTCGCAAAATACGTGCTTTCCGGCGCGAAGCGCATCCATAGTCACGGTGTAATGAGCATAGTTCGGGGTAAGCACGAATACAGCATCCACCTCGCTGTCCCCGAGAGCTACGTTATAATCCGTGATAACGTTTTCAATTCCGGGGAATTTCTCCTTTGCAAGCTGTGCCTTGCTTTCAATAATATCACAGGCGTACTTTATGCGTACGTCACTAAGCTTTGCGAGCGCGGGAAGATGTGCATTGTTTGCTATTCTTCCGCATCCGATAACGGCAACTGTTTTCATGTTGGTTCTCCTTGTCCGTAATTTAATACGGGCACATCAGGTAAGTCATTGCAGTGCGTTACCGGATGTGCCCATTTCATTTTGCTACATTATATATTTATGTAATACCGGGATCAATAGTTATACTGGCAAACTATCTTTCCGCCCTCATAGTCAATGTTTACAAGCTCAACCTTGCCGTCTGCAAGAGAAATTCTGAGTGTAAGATCAACGGAGAAAGCAGTTCCGAATACCTTTTCGGTATCAGCCTTGGCTACAGTTGCTTCAAGAACGTCACCCTTTTCGTTAATGGTGATCTTTGATGCATCAAGCTTTGTGAGATCAAGAGCTACACCCGCTGTAACGGAAGAGAGATTGGGAAGCTCATCATCTGAGGTATAAGTACCGTCAGCAGCGCGGTTTACAGTACCCGTATAGGTAGTCTTTAACTCGTTTGCCGCACCCTCTTCAAGAGAATTGAATTTCTCATAGGTGTACGTAATAACAGCGGAGCCGTCATCATTGTAAGCAATCTCGTATCTGGAGTTAAGCTCACCGAGAGTTGTGCTTACCTCAGCGGTGATGATAGCAACCTTGGGATCTGTGTTTGCGATAGCGTCGGTAAAGGTTGCAACAGTTGCCGTCCCGGTGTTACCGCCGTCACTATTATCGGGAGTCTCGTCCTTGTTACAAGCCGCAAAGCCCATAAGGCAAGTCAAAACGAGAAGAATAGCTATAATCTTTTTCATAATTCTTTACCCCTTCCTTTCTTATCAACCAAGAGTGATATCCTGCAAATCGTAGTAGTAGTTTGCATTTATAACTACAGTGATCTCGGGAACCTCAACCGAGGTCGTGATATCACCGATATCCTCCGATTCAATAGTGTACTCTATCTTGATATTCGTGATACGTCCGCCTGCGGCAACTACCGTAATAGTTGTATCAAACTCATGCTCTATTCCTGAGGGAATATAAGCCGAAAGAACCTTAGCGGCGGTCTGATAAGGTGTAACAAGCTTCAAAGTCCCGGTAGCCTCATCATATTCGATAGAGGAGAAATTCTCCTCGTCAAGCTCAAGCTTCAGGGAGCCTGCCTTGGGAGCAAAGTTTGTTCCCGTGCTGTCCCATCTTCTGCCCTTGTCATACGAAACGCCCTTATCCTCAAGGTACCACTGATTTGTAACTGTGGTCTCAACGAGGTTAAGCTCACGGTTTTCAACGTCATTGAGCGTCTGCTTCTCAATTACCATAACGGTTGCATCCTTACCGTCAACAGTACCTGCCGTGATGGTAACAGTGCTTTCAAGATGGTTTCTTCCGAAATCCTCGGTTGTAACAACGTAAGACTTGGTGGGAGCGCTCTTGGAAAGCAGATCTTCAAACAATGCAAGTATTTCCGCATTGGTCTGAGTGCCGTCATCATTCTGATTGTTGTTATTGTCGTTGGGAGTTTCGTCCTCAGCACAAGCACAAACGGAGAACAAGCAAGCAAGAGCCAAAAGAATTGCCAGAATCTTCTTCATAGTATTTCGTTCCTTTCAAATATACTGTACTGCTTATCAGAAATTAAGAGTAACGATCGAATAGTCGTAAGTGGTGTTTACAACTACCGTGGCACCGGTATCCTTTGCCGTATAGGAGATCATTACGCTGTAAAGATATTCGCCGTTTGTATCAACCGTAACGGTTATGTCACCCTCCGCAGCTATCTCGGTACCGAAAACTCTCATGGAATTTTCAGCGCTTACCTTAGCGGTAATGTCATTACCGTCCTCCGATACCTCATAGGAGGTGAGCTTGTTCTCGGAGAGGTCGAGAGAAAACTCAAGATATCCATTACCGAGAGTCTGCCAATTTGCACCCTTATTTGAGGAAACCTCACCGTTCTTATAGTAAACGGTACCAGCAATCGTCTTTATATGAGAATCGCTGACGTCCTCGCCGGGGATAGCAAGCCTCTGATAGGAAAAATCAAACTGAGATTTATCCGAAGCTCGGTCAATCTGAGTTGTGTATCTGCCCTTGAAGGTCTCGCCGCCGTATGTATAATCAACGTGGGTAACGATCCTCGTAGCAAGCGAGTCATCGATAATACCGTTCACCTTATCGAGTGCGGTAACAGTATTTTCCGAATTACCGTTCTGATCGTTATTATTTTCTCCATCAGCCTTAGCACAGGAGAACATGGAAAATACGCACAGAACGGCCAGGAAGAGACTTATGATTTTTTTCATAGTTAGTACCTCATTCACTTAATTGCATTATAATAGCATTTTATAACTATTATAATTATACATTTTAGTAAGCTAAAAGTCAAGAGCTACGCGAGCGTGAGCATGCCAAAAATACACATCGAATTTTATTCAAAATAGACAAATCACGAACCTATATACTCTTTTGTGAGCGCGATAAGGCGTTTCGCGGTGGCTTGGGGAATGTGGCCTGCGCGAAAAGCAACCGCAAGGCTGCGCGATATCTCGGGCACAATGGGAATGAATTTCGCCGTGTCGTTAAGCCTGTCCTTCAATATCAGCTCGGAGAGCATGCTTATGCCGTGGCGATGCTCAACCATTGATATTATCGCGGGATCATCAACGTAGGTCTGCGTGACGAACGGCTTCACCGAGTGCTCGGAAAAGACCTTGCCTATATCATCGTCAAAGCCGAGACCCGGCATCAGGAATTTTGTGCCGTTGAAGCCCGTTATCGGGAACTCGCCCTCATCGGAAAGCGGATAATCCTCAGGCAGAATAGCAAAAAATCTGTCCTTTGCAAGAGGCACCCACTGGAAATCGTATTTCGGGTTGATGCTTCCGAACACCATGTCAAACCTTCCGCTCTCAAGCCCCGAATACAGCTCGTCCACCGTTCCCGTTTGAATATTGACGGTAACGCCCGGGAATTCCTTGCCGAGGCTTTCCACAACGGAGGGCAGCCAATGCCTTGCAACACTCGAATATGCTCCTATGCGCAGCACGTTTTCACCGTATGAGCGCACGAGTTCTATTTCGTTGGCGAGAGCCTCCTCGCAATTTACAAGCTCTCGTATTCTCGGTATTATGCGTTCACCGAGGGGCGTGAGCTTTACTCCGTAATAGCCGCGCTGCAGAACGGGAAAGCCTATTTCCTCCTCAAGCGCATTCATCATGTGCGTCATACCCGACTGTGTGTAGCCGAGGCTCTTCGCCGCGGCGGAAAATGTACCCATATCCACCGCGGTGAGCAACGCTTTGTACTTACTTATATTCATACCTTAGATGTAATATATCCCTCTCTGTAAAGCAACTCTGCAATAAGCACGGCACCGCCTGCGGCACCCCTCAGCGTGTTGTGGGAAAGCCCTACGAATTTATAATCGTACACGGTATCGGAGCGAAGCCTTCCGACCGAAACGCCCATGCCGCCGTACAGATCGCGGTCAAGAGCAGCCTGCGGTCTGTTATCCTCTTCGAAATACGTAATGAACTGCGAGGGTGCCGAGGGAAGCAGAAGCTCCTGCGGCTTGCCGCGATAGGTGCGCCATGCATCAAGTATCTCTTCCTTTGAGGGGGGATTTTCAAATTTAACGAATACTGCGGCAAAATGCCCGTCTGTCACGGGAACGCGCAGGCACTGCGTTGTGATCACAGGCTCGCTCGCGGGAACTATAACGCCCCCCTTTACCTCACCGAAAACGCGCAGAGGCTCCTTTTCGCTCTTTTCCTCCTCACCGCTGATAAACGGAATGAGGTTATCCACCATTTCGGGCCACTCGCGGAAGGTCTTTCCCGCTCCGCTTATTGCCTGATAGGTCGTTGCTACAACGGTTTTTATTCCGTACTTACGAAGTGGAGCGAGTGCTCCGACGTAGGACTGTATAGAGCAGTTGGGCTTGACGGCAATAAAGCCGCGCTTCGTGCCGAGCCTTTCCCTTTGCGAATGTATGACGGCAAGATGCCCGTCGTTGACCTCGGGTATTACCATAGGTACGTCAGGCGTCCATCTGTGCGCGGAATTGTTGGAAACAACGGGTATCTCCGCTCTCGCGTATCTCTCTTCAAGCGCGCGTGTTTCTTCCTTGGATAAGCTTACGGCGCAGAACACAAAATCCACAAGTTCGCCCACCGTATCAACGTCATCCGACGAGATGACCTGCATACCGAGTATACGCTCGGGACATGCCGCAGACATTTTCCATCTGCCCTCCGTTGCCTCGCGATAGCTTTTTCCTGCAGATCTCGGCCCGGCAACAAGCGCGGATATTTCAAAATACGGATGCTCGGCAAGCAGCATAACAAATCTCTGCCCTACCATGCCCGTTGCACCTATAATGCCTACCCTCAATTTTTTCATAAGCTTCTCCGTTCCGCCAAATGGCTGAGTATAGTATATATAGAAATAATAATAGTTTATTTTAGCACATCACCGGAAAAATGTCAATAGATAAAGACAACAAACCATCTCTCAGGCTTACAAGGCTTACAAAGCCCCGCTGCTGCGGAATTTATCCGTAAAGAGAAGGGGTAACTCAAGTTGCAAGCCTGAGCTACCCTTTTTCCGTTACTTGTTGATGATGCTGACGTTTTCAGGGCTGATACCCGTGGTCTCATAGACTATCGCAAGGATCTGAGCGGTATCCTTTGCCTGCATGCTCTCCGCCTTTACGATAACGCTTACCGAGCTTTCGCCTATGACCGCAACGCACTCCTCGAAGCCCTTAGCCTTAACAAGCGCCTCAATATTCGCCTCGTTCTGGATATCCGTTGCTATCTTGGATATCTTAGCCTGTGCCTCTGCCTTGGTCTCTTCATCCGCATCCGCAGAGGAACAAACGAGTGCGAGAACGTCAAGTGCCTCGTCTCTTGACTGCTGGCGCGTAAGTGCCGCAGAGGCGAAGTAGTCACCGCTCTCATCCGCATCGGTTGCTGCAGAATCGTCGTAGTTATCATCCATGTTGTTGTCTCCGTAGCCCATGGAATCCACAGGGTCGTAGAACCAACGGTAATTCAGGTAGACCGCAAGACCGATAAGCACTACCGCAAGCGCTACTATCACGCTCCTTGTTACCTTGGATGAGAAAAAGCTTTTTGTTTTTTCGTTGTTCATTTTATGCAACTCTCCTTTTTTTGTTACTGATTAACCTTATGCACTCCGCACTCGCTATATGACCGCGGCGGAGCATTTTTTCATTTCATTTTCATTATGCAAACTCTGTTGCTGCCGATATCAAAAAGCGAGCACATGCAAGATGACAGCTGTTCTCTGACCTTTATCTTATCCGCGCCCTCGCATACGACGGTAACGCCCATTACCCTCGGCGGTGTGCTACCCGTCACCGTACTGCCACGGTATTCGAGACTCTCCCCCTCGGAAAAGCTGACCGTTACTTTGCATTTGCCAACCCCCTCAACCGATGAGCAGAGCGCGGCAAGCTCATCCTCAAGCTGCTCCTTGTACTCCGAGAGAGAGGAATTATCCCCATAAGACTCCCCCTCGGCAAAGCCGCTCTGTAATATAAGCAAAACTCCGAGCACGGCAAGAGCAACAAGCAGTATTCTTTTCTTATCCTTCTTAAAAAATTCGGCTATCGCACCGAAGCCCTTGCTATTCAAGCGATATATTCACCTCACATTCTCCGAAGCCTTCATTTTCTATATATTCCTCTATTCCTTTGATATTGCCGAGCGCAGCCTTGCCGAAGAGGGTCACGTATATGCGCTCCGCTTTCATGTCTGAGAGCACAAAGCCCTGAAGGCGCACCTGTACACCGTCCTCGGGCAGGGAAAATTTATCCGACACAAGCTCGCGAATTCCGTTGCATAACGCCTCTTGTGCCACCTCGGAGGTAACGCTGCTGCCTTGCTCGGAATAGGATATGTCGGGCAGGTGCGGTGCGGAAAGTCCGCTGATAAGCCGCCCCACGGGTACGGCAAGCGAGGCGAGCAGTATAGCTCCCAAAGCAAGCCTTTGCCACCTGTCCGCGCTATCATAGGAAGCAAAAGAGGCAAACGCCACCGCAAATACCGAAATCAATGCAAAAACTAATTCTTCTCTCATTTTCATGCGTCACACCGATGATACCGTTACGGAAAATATCATCAGCTCAAGTATATAAATTATCAACGACGAGGCGAACGGAGCAATAAGGCAATCCACAGCACCTCTTACCGATTCAAAGAATTTTCCACCGAAGCTCGCCCCGACAAAAGAGGAAAATACTATACACGCCCCCATGCAAAGCCGCATGAGCAGGAGTGTTATAAGCGGTGCCGCCATGTAATATATCACAGCCACGACACCGAGCGTGCCGATAGTCGCGGAAAGTATCTTCGCGCCCGACAGAAGCGTTCCGATGCTGCCCGAAACAATTCCGCCTACAACCGGCACCATGCCCGATATCGCGTATTTTGCGCTGCGGAGCAAAAGGGTGTCACGGCTCGCGGCAAGTGTGGTCTGCATGGCAAGAGTTCCGCCTATTATGAGTGTTACCGCACCCATAAGAAAATTAAAACAGTTTCTCACCCCGCGTGCAAAGGAGGCTGTCCCCTGCCCCGCGTCAAAATTTCCGATCAGCGATAGCGCAAATATAGCCCCGAAGAGCAGATAAAGATTTTCGCATATTATCCCCTCGGTAAGACTGAGAGTAATGCTCATTCCCGCGGCTGATGCGGCGGCAGTCGTACCTCCGACGCCTATAGCAACGGTAGCGGTCAAAAGGGGCATCACCCCCGAAAAGAATTCCCCTGCGGCATCAAGCCCCTCAAGCACCGAAGAGAGCGTGTCGCTCATTACGCCTATCACGGGCAGACTCAGTATCATAGAGAGTACTCCGCGCGTGCTTTGAAGAAGCTCGGTATCGGCTGCAAGAAGCTCTCCGAGGCACATAATAAGACTCACGGCAAAGAACAAAAGCAGTCTGTGGCAAAAATCCTCGCACGCTGCGGCAAACGGCTCACCGAGCACAGAGAACAGATCGAGTATCCCCTCACCGCCCGACAGAGCCTCGCCAAGCTCGGCAACGCTCCCGGGCACAAGCTCAAGAAATTTTTCATAGATCTCCGAAAGCTCCTCTTCTGCACCGTCAAGCGCACCGCCCTGAGCCCCTGCCTGCTCATCCGTACTGTTGCCGCACTCAGCGATACTGTATTCGGCAGAGGCGCACTCGGGTATGCAGCTTTCGGTTTCGTTATATTCTACCGCGCTATATTCGTACACGGGTGCCGCCCTCGGAGCTGTATTAAAAAGCTCCCCTGTACCGCAGAGAATAACCGCTCCCGAAAGAGAAAGCGATAGGAATAAGCTGCCGCATCTACTCATAAATAAATCCCAACAACATATAAACGACCTCCATTACGTGCGGTGTGGCTATGACAAGCAGCTCTGCCCTCGCCGCTACGGTTATACATTTTGCAATTCCGCCCTCTCCAAGCTCGCGGCAAACGTCAGCACCTATACCGCCGAGATATCCTATTCCTACCACCTTCAGCGAACAGCTGACGTACTCCGATATATCCGCGATGCTGATAAGCTCCGAGTAGGTTCCGAACACGTAGGAAAGCTTGTCACCAAGCGTACTCATCACCACGATCGGAGCAAACGCAGCGACAACGCCTGCGCCCTTGAAACCGAAGCTTTTTAGCAAAAGCAGTGCCGAGGCAAGCAGCAAAAGAGCGCCCATCAAGCTCTCAAAGCTCATGATACCCCACCTCCGAGACTGTCTTAAAATCCGAATATGCCCCGTACCGTGTCAATAAGCGAGGCTATTTCGGTAAATAAAATTATCAGCACCGTCACGATGCCTGCGAGCGATACCAGCGATGCCTGATCATCTCTGCCGCACCTTGAAAGTATCATACAGCTTACGGCTACCGTCATTGCTATTCCAACTACCCTCATCAAAAAATCAATATCCAAAGCGTAAATTCCCCCAAAATCCGTGCTAAGCGCACATTTTAAACCTACACGATTTATATAACAAGGAAAGCGAGTGCCGATATCGCCGTTGCGTACAGCGTCCATCGGATCTTTATATCCTTTTCTATTCTTACCGATAGCTCGCGCTCCCTGCTCTCAAAATGCCGCCTTATTTCCGAGAGCCGCCTCAGCTCTTCATCAAAGCCCTCGCGCCCGAACTGCGAAAAATAACCGACAAGACGCGCCTTATCCTCATCGCCTACGGCAAGCTTGCGTACCGCACCGAAGTTTCGCTCTCCCATACCGCCGATCTCGGCAAGCAGCACCGAAGCCAACTCGTTTACCGTGGCACACTCGCATGAAAAATCCGCTATTGCTTCCGAGAAAGGCATACCCGTGCCGGATATTTTGCTCTCAATATGACGAAGCATCTCATATACGCCTCGGTACTCCAATAGCTCTTCCTCTCGCGCTCTTACGTAGCCTCTGACGTAAATAAACGCGCAAATGCCTATCAGCAAAAGCCCCACCGTCTTCATTCGTTTATCTCGTAGGCAAAGCCCGCACCGCGTCGGAACAAACGCACAAAGCGCGTAAAATACCCTGCGCTTATCAGTGGCCGCACAGCACTTTTTTCCATAAGCTCACAGAGGCTGTCTGCATGCGCGGTTGCAAGCATCGGCACTCCCCCTCTGCCAACGCGCATCAGTGCTTCGCACTCGGCGGAATTGCCTATCTCGTCTATCGCTATGACTTCCGCTCCGAGGGTGCGCTGGGCGATCTCTGTCCCCCGCTCCTTGGAGAAGCCGCGGAGAATATCAACTGTGGTGTCAAGATATTCCTCAGGGTCAAACTCGCCACGCTCGTCTACTATCACAACGCGCTTGTTCTGCCGTTTCGATATCAGGTGCGAGAGCGCCCTGATAGCAGTTGTTTTACCGCCGCACGGCAGAGAATATATAAGCATGCCTCCCTCGCCCCCTGCCCACAGTGAAAAAAGCTCCTCGCTGCATGAGCATATTCCAAGAGGCAGTCTGAATATCATCGAGCTTGCGAAGCGGAAGCCCTCCCTGTGCGTATGTGCGCAAATGCCGACACGTATTCCGTGAGGCAGAGTAACGTACCCCTCCGAAAGCTCCTTTTCATGTGCGTACAGAGAGCCGCCCAATACCCTGTCGAGGAGGGCGGCAAGCTCTCTTTCTTCAAGCCTTGTAAAAAGAGGTATATTTTCTCCCGATATAACCACGGACGAGCGCGAGCGCGCACGCACTCTTATCTCCGATAGCCCGAGGGGAAAGTCGCGCCGCTTTTCTGCGATGCGCACCACCTCTCCTCTTATTCCGCGCGGCAGAAGCCCCAAGGCAAAGCGCACTATCTGCTTCTCGCGCTCTCCTACCCCATTTTTTTCAACAACGGCAATCAATGCTCATATCCTTTCCTTTGAAAATGTTGTTAAATTCTCCCAAACAATTTTTTCCACAAAATTCGTTTCCTACTATTGACATTCGACCGTTTTTATGCTAGAATGATACCGAGGAAATCCTCGAAAAAATCTATCACAGAAAGGAATTACAAAAATGAAACCAAACGGAATTGTACGTAATATTGATGAGCTTGGCCGTCTCGTAATCCCGAAGGAGCTTCGCCAGATACTTAACATGCCCTCAGGGAGCGCAGTTGAGATCTTCTCGGAGGACAATAAGATCATTCTTCAAAAATACTATCCAGGCTGCCATTTCTGCGGCACCGCTAACGACATATTCGAGTTTCATGGCAAATACATTTGCGAGCAGTGCAAAAAAGAGCTTGCTTCCAAATAATTCTTACACTGAAAACTATTAAACTATATGCCAAAGCATTTAAAAAAATTATACATTTGAAAGGATTTATCGCATGAAAGTTGTAACATTCGGTGAGATCATGCTCCGCCTTGCTCCGGAGGGATATCTCCGCTTTACGCAGGCTGAAAAATTCGGTGCCGTTTACGGTGGCGGTGAGGCAAACGTATCTGTTTCTCTTGCTAATTACGGTATCGACTCTGCTTTTGTAACAAAGCTCCCCAAGCATGATATCGGTCAGTGCGCAGTAAACGCTCTTCGCAAGTTTGGCGTTGATACCTCTATGATCGTCAGAGGCGGCGACAGAGTAGGTATTTACTTCAATGAGAAAGGTGCTTCTCAGCGCCCCTCAAAGGTTATCTATGACAGAGCTTATTCCGCTATCGCTATGGCACAGCCCGAGGATTTCGATTGGGAGAAGATCTTTGACGGTGCCGATTGGTTCCACTTCACGGGAATTACTCCCGCGCTCAACCCCACAGTTGCAGGTATATGCCTTGACGCATGCCGTGCCGCTAAGGAAAAGGGCGTTAAGATCTCCTGCGACCTCAATTTCAGAAAGAAGCTCTGGACAAGAGAGCAGGCTTGCAAGACTATGACTGAGCTTTGCAAATACGTTGACGTATGCATTTCCAACGAGGAGGACGCACACGACGTATTCGGTATAGATGCCGAGAACACCGACATTGCAGGCGGTAAGCTTAACCATGAGGGTTACAAGTCCGTTGCACGTCAGCTCGCTGAGAAATTCGGCTTTGAGAAGGTTGCTATAACCCTTCGTTCCTCTATCAGTGCAAACGACAATGACTGGGCAGCACTCCTTTATGACGTTGCCAGCGGTGAATACTGCTTCTCCAAGTCCTATCACATGCACATTGTTGACCGTGTTGGCGGTGGTGACAGCTTCGGCGGTGGACTTATTTACTCCTGCCTTAACGGATATTCCACTCAGGATGCGGTTGAATTCGCAGTTGCGGCTTCCTGCCTGAAGCACTCTATCGAGGGTGACTTCAATATGGTAACTGTTGACGAGGTAAAAGCTCTCGCCGGCGGTAACGGAACAGGAAGAATTCAGAGATAATTACATATCGGAAGAATAATACTTAATCGGTAGGGGTATCGTGATCGATGCCCCTGCTTTTTTAGTGCTGATCCGGGCGGTATATATCCCCAAAAAATAGGGTGATTTTGGTTTTTCGGGCTTAATGTCACCTAAAGAAAAAATCTCACTCTCT
>CAZTWE010000019.1:29346-35078 GCA_964617165.1 uncultured Ruminococcus sp. | reverse complement strand
AAGATCCTCCCCAGACGTGTTTCCGGCAACTGCGCTCTTCACCAGAGACAGCTTACAACAGCTATCAAGAGAGCACGCCAGATGGCACTTCTTCCCTACGTATCCAACTAATACGGTATTAAGACCGCAGGCTTCATTTTGAGCCTGCGGCTTTTATTTTTTCTAAATTCTGCTGAAATCGTTGATTTTTTTGTATATATGTGCTATAATGTACCTGCGACGTAACTAAATATTCACATGCAAGGGTGTACTATGCCATTTTAGTACTTCCGTCTTTTTCTATACCTTGTATGTGAAAGTTGCGTCGCGGCAAAGTGAAGTACATTATGGGGTGCGCTCGCTTTGTGGGCGCATTTTTTTACCAAGTACATAGTTTGAAAGGAACGAAAAATGAAAATATTCCGAGCAGCGTTACCAGCATCGGTAGCTCTGCGTTTAGAAGTTGCTACGGTCTGACGAGCATAACCATTCCCGAGGGGGTTACAAGCATCGGTAATTATGCGTTAGATAATTGCGGTAGCTTGACTAGCGTATATTACTGTGGTACGGCTGACGAGTGGAGTCAAATCAGCATTGCTGGCTATAACAGCGATTTAACAGATGCAACCCGCTACTACTCTCAGGGGCACAGCCCACGGCAGACGGCAACTACTGGTACTACGATGAGAACGGTGCCATAGCCGTTTGGTAATAATAAAAAACAAGGTAGGTGTATCGAATTCGGTACATCTGCCTTGCTATCTTTTATGGAAAAGTAAAAAGACCTGCTTGGGTTAAGAGCAGGTCTTACTATGCATAAATGCAACTTATGCCATGTTGTTAAGCTTAAGTGTGAGCTCGGACTTCTTGTGAGCGGCGTTATTCTTATGGATAAGGCCACGAACTACTGCCTGGTCGATCTTCTTGATAACTACAGGATAAAGCTCGGTAGCGGCATTCTTATCGCCTGCCTCAACAGCTGCCTTGAACTTCTTGATGAAGGTCTTGAGCTGGCTCTTTGCCATCTGATTGCGAAGCGCCTTAGAACGGTTAACCAGAATACGCTTTTTAGCGGACTTAATATTAGCCATTTTAGTCTCCTTTAATTTTTAATGCCGACTGTTGCAACTCCTCGCCGACGGCTGAGAGGGTCCACCTTTGATTGCATCACAACCTAGCCACATTTCTTCACCCGATTATTTTATCATAAATATTGTAAAAAATCAAGGGGTTTTTGAAAAAATATTGATATTTTTAAAATTATTTTTAACACTTTTAACACTTAAATAAATTTCAAAAAAATATTTAAATACTATTGACAAAGCACAGTCCTTATGCTATAATTGTAAAGCGAATTGCTTTACAGCACGCTTTTGCTTTGGAGGATGCGCAGCTATGTTTGAGAAAAATATGCGGATTGCCTTTTTGCTCGACTTTTACGGTGACGTTTTGGATGAGCACGCAAAATCCATTATGAAAGCATATTACGAGGATGATCTCTCGCTCGCTGAAATCGCTGAGGGCGAAAATATTTCGCGCCAAGGTGTTCGTCATATTATCAAAAAAAGCGAGGAGCAGCTTGATTTTCTTGAACAACGGCTTGGGCTTGCAGCCCAATTCACGGAAATAGAGAAAATTTCGCTTGCGCTATCCGAGATCGCAAAGGAAATTTCGGGCACGGATGGGCTTCGGAAATATTCCGAGCGGATAGAGTATTTGGCTAAAAAAATGCTGAGCAAGGGCTGATTTCGCAGAAAACATACGGAGGTCAATATGTTCGGTGGTCTTACGGAAAAATTGGCTAACGCCTTTAAAAAGTTCAGAAGCAAGGGTAAACTCACCGAGGCCGACGTTAAAGAGGGCATGCGTGAGGTCAAGCTCGCGCTTCTTGAGGCAGACGTTAATTTTAAGGTAGTTAAGGAATTTATAAAAGCTGTTACAGAGCGTGCAGTTGGCACTGAGGTGCTTGAAAGTCTTTTGCCTGCTCAACAGATAGTTAAAATAGTTAACGAGGAGCTCATCAACCTCATGGGCGGTGAAACTCCGAAAATAAATATCAATCCCAAGCCCCCCACGGTTATAATGATGGTCGGACTTCAGGGTGCCGGTAAAACAACTCATGCAGGTAAGATTGCAAGCATGTACCGACACAAGGGTAAAAATCCCCTGCTCGTTGCGTGTGACGTTTATCGCCCTGCCGCAATAGATCAGCTCAAGATCGTTGGAGAAACCGTTGGAGTTCCCGTATTCTCAATGGGTGCAAGGATATCCCCTGTTGAGATCGCAAAGGCAGGCGTTGAGCATGCTAAAAAGAACGGTAACGACATGGTCCTTATCGACACTGCGGGTAGACTTCATATTGATGAAGAGCTGATGCAGGAGCTTGTTAAGATAAAGGAAAATACCAATCCCTCGGAGATACTGCTCGTTGTAGATGCTATGACAGGTCAGGATGCCGTAAACGTTGCAAAATCCTTTAACGAGCTGCTTGATATAACAGGTGTTGTTCTTACAAAAATTGACGGTGATACAAGGGGCGGTGCCGCTCTTTCCGTCAAATATATCACAGGCAAGCCCATTAAGTTCATCGGAACAGGCGAAAAAATGGACGCACTTGAGCTCTTCCATCCCGATAGAATGGCATCAAGAATTCTCGGCATGGGAGACGTGCTTTCGCTTATCGAAAAGGCTGAGGCTGCATTTGATGAAAAGAATGCGAAAGAGCTCGAGCGTAAGATGCGAGAGCAGACCTTTACGCTTGATGATTTCCTTGAACAAATGAGAAGCCTCAAAAAAATGGGTAATCTCGATCAGATACTCGGCATGATGCCCGGTGTTAAGCCCGGAGCACTTAAAGATGCCCAGATAGATGAAAAGCAAATGGCACATATCGAGGCAATAATCCTTTCTATGACAAAGCAGGAGAGAGCTAAGCCCGAGATCATCAACGGATCGCGCAGAAAGCGTATTGCAAACGGTGCAGGACTTACGGTTGAGGACGTAAACAAGCTCTTGAAGCAGTTTGAGCAGATGAAGAAGATGATGAAGCAGTTTACAAACGGCTCGTTCGGTAAACGCCGCGGCTTCAAGCTTCCCTTTTAATTGATTATTTTAATAATAAAATAAATAAAATTCACATTTCTTTTTGGAGGAAAAAACAATGGCAGTAAAAATCAGACTTAAGAGACTCGGAGCTAAGAAAACTCCCTTCTACCGTGTAGTAGTTGCAGACGAAAGATCTCCCCGTGACGGTAAGTTCATCGAAGAGATCGGTTACTACAACCCTCTCACAGATCCCGCTGACATCAAGATCGATGCTGAAAAGGCTACAAAGTGGCTCAACAACGGCGCTCAGCCCACGGACACTGTAAGAGCTCTTCTTAAGAAGTCCGAGATCATTAAGTAATTCAACTATAATCGGAAGGAATGTTTCTTAATTGAAACAAGGATGTAGCATGGATCTCAAGCAGATACTTACAGATATCGCTCGTGCAATCGTAGATACTCCCGATGCGGTCAACGTTATCGAGAACGTTGACGGTGACAACGTTGAGCTTACTCTTGTTGTTGCGGAGGACGATACCGGCATGGTAATCGGTCGCCACGGCAAAATTGCAAAGGCAATCCGTCAGGTTATGAAAGCCGCTGCGAACACATGCGGTAAGCATGTAACTGTAGAAATCAAGTAAAATAAATCCGAGCTGAACTATGCTCGGATTTATTTTTTTATGAAAGTATCACAAAATATTCAGAGTCCGTTTTTGCAACAATAACAATACATATACTGTTTTTTTCACAAAAAAGTTGAGTTGGAGATCATTATGAAAAAATATATTATGGCTCTTGATCAAGGAACGACAAGTTCAAGATGCATCATTTTCAAAAAAGACGGCAGCATTGCAAGCATGGTTCAGCGCGAATTTACGCAGACATTCCCCGCTGAGGGATGGGTTGAGCATGATCCGCTCACGATATGGTCTACGCAGATAAGTGTTGCTACGGAAGCACTGCTTAAAATCGGTGCAGGCTGGGATGAAGTATTCGGCATTGGAATAACCAATCAGCGAGAAACAACGGTCGTTTGGGATAAGAAAACAGGCGAGCCTGTATATAATGCGATAGTATGGCAGTGCAGACGTACCGCGGGATATTGCGAGGAGCTTACAAAAGCAGGCTGGGAGGATAAAATCAAGCAAAAGACAGGACTGCTTATCGACCCGTATTTTTCCGCTACCAAGATAAAGTGGATACTTGATAACGTTGAGGGGGCGCGTGCACGTGCCGAACGCGGTGAGCTTGCATTCGGCACTATCGACACTTGGCTTATCTGGAAACTGACAGGCGGAAAGGTACACGCAACAGATTACAGTAATGCATCAAGAACGATGCTTTACAATATCACAGACCTGAAATGGGATGAAGAGCTGCTTTCCCTGTTCGGTATTCCCTACTCTATGCTTCCTGAGGTCAAGCCATCGTCCTACGTTTTCGGGTATACGGAAAAAAGCATTCTGGGCGCATCAATTCCGATAGGCGGAGTAGCAGGTGACCAACAGTCTGCTCTATTCGGACAATGCTGTTTTAGCGAGGGTGAGCTAAAAAACACGTACGGAACAGGTGCGTTTTTGCTTATGAACACAGGCGAGAAGCCCTATATGACGACCAACGGTTTGATAACTACTATCGCATGGGGGCTTGACGGTAAAGTTACCTATGCGCTTGAGGGCTCGGTATTTACGTGTGGTGCGGCAATACAGTGGCTGCGCGACGGAATGAAGCTTATTGAATCGGCAGCAGACAGTGAGTATTATGCAAGAAAGGTTCCTGATTCGGGCGAAGTTATGGTGGTTCCTGCCTTTTCAGGGCTTGGTGCGCCTTGGTGGGATCCTTATGCCAGAGGCATTATCATTGGAATAACGCGTGCTACAAACAAGTACCACATAATTCGTGCTACACTTGAATCTATGGCATATCAGACCGCAGACGTTATTGACCTTATGGAGAGAACAGCGGGAATAAAGATTGCCGACCTGAAAGTAGACGGTGGTGCTTCGGCAAACGGTCTTTTGATGTCATTCCAAGCGGATATTCTCGGTGTAAATATTGAAAGACCTACTTGCGTTGAAACAACCGCGCTCGGTGCGGCATATCTATGCGGCCTTGCGCTTGGCGTTTACAATTCAACCGATGAAATAAGCAAAAACAGGAGCATTGAGAAAATATTTACCCCCGAAGCTGACGATACTTGGCGTGATGCGAAAGTAAAAACGTGGCGCAAAGCTGTTGAACGCTCGCTCGGTTGGGGTGAATGATTTGCGGTGCGCAGCGAAGGCAATAAAAGATTATTGATTTTGATTTGATTTGATATACGGTGTATACTGGTTTTAGCACTTGATTTTTTTCGGTTTATGTGATAAAATCTTATCTTGCATGAGATAGATTTGGGATGGGAGAGTTTTACCGATTGAAAACTTTACCACAGGACAAGCCTATGGTAAAGTTTCCAAAACGGAAAAATGGAAAACGCATGAAAATACAAGGTAAGCTCGCATTTTCACACGTTTACCACCGCCTGCGGGCGGCTTATTGCTACTCCTACCGCTTGTATAGAAATAGATAATTGTAAGCTCAGATCGTCGGTTGTACCTTTAAAATAGAAAAAAAGAGAACTTTCGTTCTCCCTTTAACTGGAGCTGGGGATCGGACTCGCTCACTCGGCTTTCTTTTCGCACTGAACGATCTGTTGTAACATT
>CAZTWE010000019.1:0-29246 GCA_964617165.1 uncultured Ruminococcus sp. | reverse complement strand
ATACCTTTAAAATAGAAAAAGAGAGAACTTTTGTTCTCCCTTTAACTGGAGCTGGTGATCGGACTCGAACCGACGATCTGTTGATTACGAATCAACTGCTCTACCAACTGAGCCACACCAGCACATCACATATTTTATCATTTTTTTCTCGATTTGTCAATAGTAATTTTAAATTTTTTGGAGTATTTATGGATTTATGTAATCTTTCGGTTATAAAAAGCCTGATGGCTGAAGCAGGAATTACTTTCAGGAAGGAATACGGGCAAAATTTCCTTACAAACAGGATCATTCCCGAACAGATTGCGGAGAGCTGCACAGAAGAGCCTCGCAGCCTGATTATTGAGATAGGTCCCGGTATCGGATGCCTTACGGCTGAGCTTGCTTCGCGATATCAAAAGGTCGTTGCTATCGAAATAGACCGCGGACTTATACCTATTCTTTCAAAAACGCTTGATGAATTTGACAACGTCACTGTCATAAACGAGGACGTTATGAAAATCAATCTTCATCAGCTGGTTGAGGAATACAGCGAGGGAATGCCTGTATGCGTGTGTGCCAATCTTCCCTATTACATAACTACTCCAATTCTTATGTACTTATTGGAGTCTGGAGTTAAGTTCTCATCCATTACGGTTATGGTGCAAAACGAGGTTGCGGCAAGGCTTGCCGCACCTGCGGGGAGCTCTGATTACGGAGCTATTACAGCGATACTCGGCTATTACGGACATGTAAAAAAGCTCTTTAAGGTTTCGGCAGGCTGTTTCATACCTGCACCTAAGGTTGACAGCGCGGTGGTGCGAATTGATTTGTACCGCGAGCCGCTGTACACACCGAAAAACGAAAAGCTTTTCAGAAACAGTATCAAAGCTGCATTTGAAATGAGAAGAAAAACTTTGCAGAATGCTCTTTGCGCAAAGCTCGGATATAAGAAGGAACTCATAACGCAAGCGATCCTTGCTACAGGACATCCCGAAAACGTCAGAGGTGAGCGTCTCAGTACAAAGGATTTTGTTGTACTTTCGGACTATCTTGAAACAAATTCCTGACAAATTTTACAAAAACAGCTTTCGCTGTCGGTAACGTGTAGTATGCATTACCGATGCGAAAGCTGTTTTTTTATTTTCAGTTAAGTTTTTTAAATATACGGCGAATTATATCAAACGGTATTACTGTCGATGCTATCAAAATCACGTTTAGTATTTCACGGAACGTCAGCGGAACGCTTCTGAACAGCTCTCCACCGAAATATATCATCAAAATCTGAATACCGGCTATTGCAAGCATTATTACCAAAAAAGTTTTGTTTCTTCCTATGTTTGAAAGCAAGGATAAACGTTCCGAACGGGTATTAAAGCAATTAAACAGCCCCATAAAGACAAAGAGTGCATAAAACGCAGTTAAAAATACCTTATCTCCCAAATCCGCTCTGAAGAGCGCGGCAAAGAAATCCAGACGCAAAAACAGCACGCATATCAAAAGCGTATAACCGCCCGTTATCAGTATCTGTCCCAGCATATCGCGCGAAAGTATCTTCTCTTCCCTTGCTTTCGGCTTCTCTTGCATATAATAGTCCAGCGGTGGCTCCCCTGCAAATGCAAGTCCTCCGAGCGTATCCATAATTATATTTATCCATAACATCTGAATTATAGTTATAGGATTGTCAATTCCTATAAACTGACCTATCAGCGATACTCCGCAGGCGGTGAGATTCATCATCAGCTGGAAAGAGATAAATTTTCTGATAGACTTGAATATAGTTCTTCCGTAAAGCACGGTCTTGCTTATTGCAAGAAAGCTGTCATCAAGTATGATAATATCCCCTGCGCTTTTTGCAATATCCGTTCCGCTTCCCATAGCAAAGCCAACGTCTGCCAGCTTTAACGACGGAGCATCGTTTATTCCGTCACCTGTCATGCCTACGACAAGGTTTAATTCCTGCGATAAGGCTACCAAACGACTCTTATCACGCGGCAATGCTCTTGCAACTACTCGCAGCTTAGGTATGAGGCGTTTCACCTCATCGTCAGAAAGTGCCTCAAGCTCGTCATGCGTCAGCACGCCTGTATCCGAATGAGGGTGAAGAATTCCACACTCTTTGGCTATTGCGGAGGCTGTTTCCTTTCCGTCTCCCGTTATCATCACCACTTGCACACCTGCAAACGTCATTTTTTCAACAGCCTCACGTACTCCCTGACGCACCTTATCCTTTAAAACAGCGAGCGCAAGAAATGATATTACTCCATCTGCACCTTTCAAAGTAAGCGCTACTACACGCTCTCCGCGCTCTCCGCATTCACGGTAGGTTTTCATTACCGCGTGATGATCAAATCGGCATGCTTTACCGTTTGCACCGATAGCTCTTGTACAAAGAGGTAGCAATATCTCGGGAGCGCCTTTGAAAACGCTCTCACCCGATGTCAGAGTTACTGATGAAAATTTCTTATCGCTTGAAAAGCTTTCCCTTGCATATATATAGGCATCTGTTTTTGCCTCATCGGCAAAAAAGGCTTCTATTGCTTTATCGGTGCTGTTTTTGGCTCCGCCATCCGATCCGCTCTCCTTAGCACTTATATTCAGATAACGGTACAGTACGGCTTCCGCTCTCAGTTGCTTGGCATTTTTATATTCTCCGCTCACGCTGATTATTCTCGCAACAGAGGTTTTACCTGTAGTGAGAGTACCTGTTTTATCGGTAAACAAAATGTTCATCGAACCGGTGGTTTCAATACCGACAAGCTTTTTTACCATTATATTGTCGTTCAACATTCGCTTCATATTAGCGGAAAGAACGACGGTTATCATCATAGGAAGCCCCTCGGGTACAGCAACCACTATAACTGTTATCATAAGTGTTAGCGTATGTGAGAGCGTTGATACAAGGTACGGTATATCCCTCAGTGACTGAAGTATTTTTTCACCGTCATAACCGTTATCCGCAACAAAGGCAAAGAAAAGATATGTAAGCCCGACTATTGCCGCCATAAAATAACCGAGCCTGCTTATTTGCGATGCAAGTTTTGCAAGCCGTAGCTTGAGTGGGCTCTCGCGCGTTTGCGCCTGAATGTCCTTTGCGACCATACCGTAATAGGTATCTTTGCCAACGCGTGTAACACGTATTACTCCCTCACCCTCTGTTATTACAGAGCCACGGTACACCTCTTTGGGTGAGTTCAAACCATCACCGCCACGCTCTGAGGTAGGATATTTGCGAATCTCGCGGCTCTCTCCGTTTAAAGCCGACTGATCGACTGAAATTTTTCCCGACATTATAACCCCGTCAGCAGGAATCATCTCACCGCTTGAAATATACAAAATATCTCCGACAACTATATCATCTGCGGAAATTTCAGCTATTTCTGTGCCGCGCAATGCTCTGGCATATAGCTTGCTGTTCGCCTCTTGCATTCGCAAAAAGGCTTTTTCACTTCCGTACTCGGAGACCGTTGAGACTACCGTTGCAATGAATATGGCGAGTATAATACCGCCAACCTCAAACCAATTGCAATCCCTGAATGTAAATATTACCTCAAGAATAACCGCGAACAGCAAAACCTTAATGATAGGATCGGACAAGTTTTCCAAAAACTTACGGACAAAACCCTTTGTTTTTTCTTTTTGCAGGCTGTTATCTCCGTATTTTGCACGCGATTTAATAACCTCATCGGACGACAAGCCTTTTATTTTCTTATTCATTTTTCCCTCCGCAACGTATTACTGCTATGTAATATATATGAGACAAAGAAAAATAAAATGTTAAACAAAACAAAAAAAGCCGAGCCCGAAATGAGCTCAGCTCTCTTGTATAAAACCCGCCTGGGCCGTGTACAGCAGAGTTTAACCCTGTTCGTACAGGTGGGTGCCCTCTCGGTTACTTTGCGCTTCCAACGTCCGTGAAAAGGGGAAAATTCGCCAGATCACGGGAGGCCTGCATCCCGACAACCGAAGCCCGGGCTCCCCGGCAATGTGTGTAGGTCCAAATATGCCATATCACGCACCCCGCAGGAAACAGTAACTTAGTTATTGTTTTCTCCGTTACCGCCGTTTACGTCGTAATCAACCTCAGAGAAAAGAAGGTCGTTGAAGTAATCCTCTACCTTTTCAAACTCATCGTCATCCTCAATGGTTTCAAGTATGAGATCATCCCCGTCTTCCTTATACTGAAGAATAACGTATTCTCCGCTCTCATCGTCTACGGGGATCATGGCAAAATAATTCTTGTCGTCAACAGTTCCCTCTGCGATGATTTCAAAATCCTGATCCTCTTTCGTTTCCTCATCGGTAAGAGTTACGATCATAGGCTGATCGTCTTCAGGTGCCAAATTCTTATTGTCTTCCATTGTTTTCTCCAATTCATAGTATGTTCTTTTTTAATACAATTATATATGATATATGCTTTTTTGTCAAGAGGAAATTTAAAGCAGCTCCGACAGTATCGAATTGCTTACGTAAAACCCTCTCTCTGTGAAGAATATCCTGCCGTTTTCAAGCTTTACGTACCCTGCATCCGAAAGCACACTGATGAGCTTTTCACGTCCTTCGGTAAAACTTACACCGAAGAGAGTATTGTATTCCGAAAGCGAAAAGCCCTCTGAAAGGCGCATGCGGAGCATGACGTATTCAAACTGATCCTTATCGGTTTTCTGTTCGCTGTCCGTAAGATATCTTACGTCCCCCACGCCATGATCCGATAAATATTCCGAAAGCACCGACGTGTTACAAAACCGTTTACAGTTAAAATACGAATGTGCCGAAAGTCCAACACCGATATATTCTTCATCATGCCAATATTTCAGATTATGGCGACATTCAAAGCCAGATTTCGCATAGTTCGATATTTCATAATGCTGATACATTGCACCGAGCTTGCGGCAGGCAATATCGTACATATCACATTCCTCATCCTCACTTGGCAAGGGCAGCTCGTGCATTTTTTCGAAGAACGGCGTACCCTCTTCAATTATCAAGCCATAGCATGAAATATGATCCGGAGCCAACTCTAAAACGCGGTCAAGCGTTTTCTCAAAGCTCTCCTTCGTTTGCAATGGTATTCCATACATCAAATCAAGGCTTACAGAGGAAAATCCAACGGCTTGTACAGCCTGATAGGTTTCAAGGAAATCCCCAAACGAATGTATTCTGCCCAGAATTTTCAGCTCATTTTCGTGAATTGATTGCAATCCAATGCTTATTCGATTGACACCGCATTGCTTGTATGCAATTAGCTTTTCTTCGCTTATCGCGCCCGGATTTATCTCTACCGTAAACTCAGCTGACAAGGATACGTTGAAGGATTCGCGAATAGCATCCACTATCCTGCGAAAAAGAGAAGTTGGTAAAACCGTTGGAGTTCCGCCACCGAAAAACACCGTATCAACGGCAATTTTTTCGTCTCTTCCGTAGCTCTTTATTTCCTTGATAAGAGCATCGGTGTATTCACTGTACGTAGCACTGTCTGATGCAAAAGAGCAGAAATCGCAATAATTACACTTTCTTTTACAAAACGGAATATGGACGTAGAGTCCTATCGCATCAGTTACCATCGTCAAGCTTCAGAACCGCCATGAAAGCCTCGGGCGTTATCTCTACGCTACCGAGCTTACGCATCTTCTTTTTACCCTCTTTTTGCTTTTCAAGCAGCTTTTTCTTTCTCGTTATATCACCGCCGTAGCACTTTGCAAGAACGTCCTTGCGCATCGCCTTTACGGTCTCTCTCGCTATTATCTTCGAGCCTATCGCCGCCTGTATGGGAATTTCAAAGAGCTGACGCGGTATGTTTTCTTTCAGCTTTTCAGCAATCTTCCTTGCTCTTCCGTACGCACGCTCCTCAAACACAATAAACGAAAGCGCATCCACGACCTCACCGTTCAGCATAAAATCAAGCTTCACAAGCTTTGAGGGTTGATAGTCCTTTAACTCATAATCAAGAGAAGCATAGCCTTTCGACCTGCTTTTCAGTGCATCAAAGAAATCATATATTATCTCATTGAGCGGAAGCTCGTAATGTATCTCTACACGCTCGGTATCGATATACTTCATATCGATAAAGTTTCCGCGTCTGTCCTGACAAAGCTCCATTATTCCGCCTATATATTCGGTAGGCGAAATGACAGATGCTTTCATTATCGGCTCGTATGCTACGTCTATCTCATCGGGCGACGGGAATTTCGAGGGGTTATCAATGAGCAGCTCATCTCCGCCTTTTATCTTTACTTTGTATATAACGGACGGTGCCGTTGTTATAAGATCAAGATTGAATTCCCTTTCCAGGCGTTCCTCAATTATCTCCATGTGAAGAAGCCCGAGGAAGCCGCAGCGGAAGCCAAAGCCAAGAGCAACCGAGGTCTCCGGCTCAAAGACGAGTGCTGCATCGTTAAGCCTGAGCTTTTCAAGAGCATCGCGAAGATCACCGTATCTTGCACCGTCAGCAGGATAAATTCCCGAATAAACCATCGGATGAACGTCTCTGAAGCCGTCAAGCGGCTTGTCAGCCGCGCGCAGAACACCGGTAACGGTATCTCCGACCTTGGTATCACTTATGGTCTTTATTGCTGCGGTGAAATATCCAACGTCACCAACACCGAGAGAATCGCATTTGCTGAGTCCAAACGGCTGCATTGTTCCAACCTCACAGACCTCGAACTCACCGCCTGCCGACATAAGCTTAACCTTATCGCCCGCCTTGATGCTTCCGTCAAATATCCTGATGTATACGACAACTCCTAGATAGGGGTCGTAATGCGAATCGAATATGAGTGCCTTGAGAGGCGCATCGGGATCTCCCTCGGGTGCCGGGATCTCGGTGATTATCTGCTCAAGCACGTCCTCTATATTTATGCCGTTTTTGGCAGAGATAGCAGGACATGTCTCGGCAGGGATACCTATGATATCCTCTATCTCGCGCCGCGCACCGTCGATATCGGCACTCGCAAGGTCGATCTTATTGATCACGGGTAATATTTCAAGATTATTGTCTATGGCAAGATATGCGTTTGCAAGCGTTTGCGCTTCAACGCCCTGCGTAGCATCAACAACAAGCAGTGCGCCCTCGCATGCCTTGAGCGAACGCGATACCTCATAGCCGAAGTCAACGTGACCCGGGGTATCTATGAGGTTGAACTCGTATTCCTCACCGCTTTTAGAAAGATAATTCAGCTTGACAGCGCGCGCCTTGATGGTAATTCCCCTCTCGCGCTCAAGATCCATATTATCAAGTATTTGCTCTTCCATATCGCGCACTGCGACCGTTCTTGTTTTTTCAAGAATTCTATCTGCCAAAGTTGATTTACCGTGGTCTATGTGCGCGATTATGGAAAAATTACGAATGTGTTTTTGTTTCTGTATCACTTTTGTGTCCTAACCGTTATTCAGATTGTTTTATTTTATATCGGCAAGTTTTTTTGCATCTGCGGAATATGCCGCTATCTTCTTATCAAGCTCCGAGCGTTCATCCGAATGAGCCAGAACGTATATTTTGATCTTAGGCTCGGTTCCCGACGGGCGTACTACTATTTTATCGCCGCACTCAAGAACGTAATACAGAACGTCCGACGGAGCGTATCCCGTTTGTGCGGTCTTATCACTATCGGGATAAACTATTTTTCCGCTCAGGTAGTCACGCGCCTCTGCGACCTTGACTCCGCCAAACAGCACGGGTGTATTATCGCGAAGAGACTGCATTACTCGCTTGCGCCTCTCAATACCGTCAAAGCCCTCCATGTAAATATCTACGGTCGTCTCACCGTAAATTCCGTACTTTTTGTAAAGCTCGGAAAGCGCATCTATAAGGGTCATATTCCTCTTTTTATAGTACGCAGTCATTTCAAGTATCATCATAGATGCACCGACGGCATCCTTATCTCTTGCGTAGGATCCGAGAAGATAACCGTAGCTTTCCTCAAATCCGAGCAGGAATGCATCCTCTTCTCCCCGACTCTCATAATCCTTTATTACCTCTCCGATAAATTTGAAGCCCGTATAAACGTCATAGAGCTTAACGCCCTGCATTTCTGCGATACGGTATGCCATATCGGTGGAAACTATACTTTTTACGCAAAACGCCTTATCGGAGAGCTTACCGAGAAGTCTTTTCTGGTTTATAACATAATCAAGCAAAAGCGCACCCATCTGATTTCCGCTGACGGTCACAAACTCACCGCTCTCGGCTCTCGCCATAACGCCTACTCTGTCAGAATCAGGGTCGGTCGCTATTACAAGATCCGATCCAATGTCGTTTGCTATTCCGATACCGTCCTCAAATACGTCCGCATACTCGGGGTTGGGCTTCTTTACTGTAGGGAAATTACCGTTCGGCGTCATCTGCGAGTCAACGGTGTAAAGGTATTTCAGACCGATGCGCCTGAATACCTCGGGAACGAGCTTATAGCCCGCACCGTGAAGAGGTGAATAAACAACTCGCAGCTCCTCGCTTACCTCGGAAACCAGGCTCGCATTTATCGAAGTTTTTAAAACCGCACCGATATAATGCTCGTCAAGCTCCTCACCGAGAACGGTTATCGCACCGCTGCCGACAAGCTCCTCGTACGAATACATACCGTCAGTATCCAAAACGTCGAATTTCGCACGCTCGGATGAAACTATCTTTGCCTGCTCGGGATTGATCTGGGCACCGTCCTCCCAATAAGCCTTATATCCGTTGTACTCCTTCGGGTTGTGAGAGGCTGTGATATTTATACCTGCAACAGCACCGAAATATTTTACAGCGAACGAAAGCTCGGGAGTCGGACGCAAAGCATCGAATATATAGACCTTTATACCAAGAGTAGCAAGCACGGATGCGCTTACTCTTGCAAATTCCTCAGAATGATTTCTTGAATCGTACGCGATGGCAACTCCGCGAGCCTGTGCGCCGCCCGCCTTTATGAGTGCCGCTATTCCGCGCGTGGTTTGCGCAACGGTGAAACGGTTCATACAGTTCGTTCCCATATACATTGTGGAGCGCAGTCCCGCCGTTCCGAAATCCATCATAGATGAGAAGCGCATAGCTTTGAGCTCCTCGTTATTTTCGATTGAAATAAGCTCTGCTTTTTCGGCATCGGTCAGGGCATCGGAATCGAGCCATCTTTTAAATTCGGTATTGTAATTCATAAAAACCTCCCCAAAATTTATTGTTTTGCAAGCTCACGCTCGAGAGCCTTGGCAAGCTGATCGGGGCATGAGGTCTGTTTAAATCCGCATTTTATTCCTTTGAGCCTTTCAATTACCTCGTCACAGCGCATCCCCTTGACGAGAGACGATATTCCGAGCGTGTTTCCTGCACATCCTCCGACAAAGGAGCAATCGATTACTATATCATCCTCAAGCTCAAGTATGATCATCCGAGAGCACGTACCGCTCGTTTTAAACTCTATTTTCTTTTTCATTCAGTATCACCTCATAACTTTCTAAAACTTTCACAAATAAATTATACAACATCGAAGCAAAAATTACAATATATTTTCCTGAAAACACACGGATATCCGCTTTTACGTTATTCAAGGTTTTTATATATACCCATAGGAGTATAGTCTGTCACAAACAGGGTCAGAAATATGAGCATGGGTACAAATCCCGAGCCACCGTCACGAAAAACGATTGAGTAGGAAAGGTTTTCGGGATCTTCTTTTGCGTACATCGTATTTATCTGATATACCGATACGTCAAAGCTATCTGCGACCGAAAGCAGCATAGGGAGCCCGATATCCGTGCTTGCGGGAAGCTTTATTTCAAAATACCTGTCAATATCCTCTCCAACGTCAGGAACGGTAAATACACTCGCAACAAGCGCGTATTTCATATCGGCATTACCCTCAAATCCGAATACGGGAGTAACCGAAACTACCTTCAGATCAAGCATGGATATCAAATCGGCTATACCCGGAATACGCACGCCGCCCTTTTCTTCAAATGGCAGTATACAGTAACCGACCTTGCCCTCTGCAACAGCTATGCAGGCATCCTTGAAGCTTTCCGAATACGTAACTCTCGGATCGGAAAAATCCTGCGAAAAAACATCATAGGCCTCATCCGAAAGTGAATTTTTAACGTATGTGAATACCTGCGGTACCTCTCCGCCCCGAAGAAAATCACTCTCCGATACAGATACACCGCGCAGGCGAAGCTTTTCAAAAAGCAGCTCCGATATGCACGCCATATCCGCCCATGCCGCAATCGCTGCGGTACTGCTTTTGTTTGACAGTGGGATTACATTTTCTCCAACCGTGTTACCGACAGGCAAGCTCAATTCCTCGGATAGCTGCATCAGCACCTCATATATGCTCATGCCGCCCGATATCAGATCCTTAGCGGTGACAGATATTTCATCAGCCACAAATGCCAGCTCACAAGCTCGCTCCTCAAAGCACATCACCTGACGCTGCGAGAGCTTTTCAAGATTGGAAAGCGATATTTGATTTTGTGTAAAAATACGCTCCTCGTTCATAGGGCTCTCCTCTTTCCGAAAACTTTCACAAGTAAATTATACAACATTGACATTAAAATTACAATATATTTTCTTTTAAAATACAGACTTTTTTTCAAAAATATATTGATTTTTTTCTACCGTTATGTTATAATCGTAAGCGTGTTAAGAATAAAACGCCGGTGTGGTGGAATTGGCAGACGCCCGGGACTCAAAATCCCGTGTTCGCAAGAACGTGCGGGTTCGACCCCCGCCACCGGCACCAAAGCACCACATTTGTCCGAAACAGGTCAGATGCGGTGCTTTTTGATAATTACAAAGGAGAACGCGTATTATGAATTCAAAATACTATCCGAAATCAGATTACGGAATGAGGCTCATCGATGAATGTGCCGTTACCGGACTCAACAAGCTCCCTTATCATGTGCCTTCGGTTATGTATAAGGATGAAAATGAAGCTATGTGCGCAGACCATACAAGCTCCTCGTTCTATTATTCGCTTTCGGGTACTTGGAAATTTCATTATTCCGAGAGTTTTCTCGACGTTCCCGATGGGTTTGAACATATGAGAGGTGACGAATGGGATAACATACCCGTTCCCTCCTGCTGGCAGCTATTCGGCTACGGCTCACCCGAATATCTCAACAACGGATATTCCTTCGCCTCTGACGGGAGTGCGCTGATACCTCCGTTTACCAACGAAAAGATAAATGCTGCGGGAATATATAAGCGCAATTTCACTCTACCTGAGAATTTCATCGGCAAGCGCATCGTTCTTACGGTTGGTGCCGCTGCATCGGCAATGAAGATATTTATTAACGGAAGTTTCGCTGGCTACAGCACTAACAGCCGCTCGGCTGCGGATTTCGATATTACGGACTTTGTTCATGCAGACGGTGAAAACGATATCTCCGTAATGGTCACACGGTTTTCCGCAGCATCATGGCTTGAAGATCAGGATATGTTCAGGCTTAACGGAATTTTTCGTGATATCGGCATTTATTGTACGGCAGATTGTCATTTGTTTGATTTCTATGCTTATACGGAATTCGGTGATACACTGACTGATGCGGCACTTATTGTCGAAGCCAAGATGATGAACATGACGCACTCCGTCATGCACTCACACAAGGTATCCCTGCGACTTTTTGCGCCTGATGGCAGTGAGGTGACAACGGATGAGTGCTCAGCGGAAAACGGCAGCATCAGCTATCGATTTGAAGAGATCACCCCCTACCGCTCCGGTTCAGATATAAAAGGTGGTGTGACGGCAAGTGCATATCTTAAACTTAACGTGACCTCTCCCCTGCTTTGGAGCGCGGAGACTCCGCATCTTTACACCGTCATTCTGACACTTACGGATAAGGGTGGCAACGTATGCGAGATACACTCCTTCAAGCACGGCTTCCGCAAAATAGAAAAACGCGGCCCCGAACTGCTGATAAACGGAGCGTCTATAAAGCTCAAGGGTGTAAACCGCCATGAAACGCATCCCACTCGCGGCTATGCCGTAACGAGAGAGGATATGCTCGGTGACGTTATCATGATGAAGCAAAACAACGTCAACGCTGTGCGTGCTTCTCACTATCCGAACGATCCTTACTTTTATGACCTTTGCGATAAATACGGTCTTTACGTTATGGACGAGGCAAACATAGAGTCTCACGGTATATCCTACCGCAGAAATCTTTTACCCGGAAACGATCACAGGTGGCTCCCAATGGTGCTTGACCGCATCGGCTCCATGGTACAGTGTAACAAAAACCATCCATCGATAATTATATGGTCTCTCGGAAATGAGATAGGCTTTGGAGAAACTGTTGCTATAGCGGCATCCTATTGCCGCACGTACGATCCTACCCGACTTATACATAAGAGACAGATGAACAGCGTTGCCGATATGGACAGCGAAACCTACCCCTCACCCGAATTTATGATAGAGCGTGCAAAAAACAGACCTGACCGTATGTTTGTCACTAACGAATATGCGCACGCTATGGGAAATGCCTGCGGCAGTCTGGACGAATATTGGTATGCGATATATGCGCACAAACAGCTTGTCGGCGGCTTTGTATGGGAATGGTGCGATCATGCAATCGTTATGAAAGATGAGAGTGGCAGAGACTATTATGCATACGGCGGAGACTTCGGTGAGAAGCGACATGACGGAAACTTCTGCTGCGACGGACTTGTTACTCCGGACAGGCGAAACACATCAAAGCTTGCCGAGCTGAAGCGTGTTCATGAATTCATAGTTTGCAAGAGCTTTGATGAAGAAAGCAGTACCCTCACGGTGCATAACCGTTATTTCCACACCGATCTTTCACCGTTCTATATAAGCTATAAGCTACAGCTTAACGGACACACGGTTTATTCGAACGAAGCTTCACTTCCTGCGATACAGCCCTCGGAGGATGCTGACATAACTCTCAAAATTCCGGACATGCTTGACAGAACACTCGGATATATCCTTGATATAAGCTTCCGCTACAGGGATAAAACACCGTTTGCCGAGGCAGGACACGAGGTTGCGTTTGCTCAGTTTGAGGTATACGGAAAAAACGTACTTCCGATACTAGATATGAATAGCATGCCTGAAGTAGAGCTTATTGATAACGGAGACGTGCTTACCGTATCCGGTAAGGATTTTTGCGTTAACGTATCAAAGTCCGATGGAAATATTTGCGCAAGCTACGGAAGCCTTACCGCAAAAGATCTTAACAAACCAAGCTTTGTGCGTGCGCTTACGGACAACGATTTCAGGAAGCTTTGCTTCGATAAAAACGAAAATCCTCCCATTCCGACTTGGGAAAGCGTTGGTCTTGCCGAACTACAGCCGAGACTTTTGAAATTATCCGCAGATACGATAAGTCACAGTGCCGCAATGATAATTCTTTCTTATGCCTATCGCAAAAATCCCGACACAGGCTTTGACGTACTGAGCAACGTAACCGTTTTCGGTGACGGAAGAATACTGTTTGAAAACACCGTAACTCCCGTCGGAGTGCTCCCTGTGCTTCCGAGAATAGGAGCGAGCGCGATACTTCCCGCTGAGTGTTCAAGGGTCAAGTGGTACGGACTTGGTCCTTGGGATACATATTCGGACAGACGTGCATCGGGCAGACTCGGAATTTACACCGCGCACGTGAGCGATCCGTTATCCTACTACGTAAAGCCTCAGGAATGCGGCTCAAAAACGGGCACGGTATACATGTGCCTGACAAACGATGCAGGCGAGGGCTTTGCAGTCTTTGGCGAAGCTCCGTACATGATGTCGGCACTTCCCTACACCGCCGAGGAGATTGGCAAGATGCGCCATACTCCCGATCTTTCAGTATGCGACAAGGTGGTACTCACGGTGGATTGTGCGCAAAACGGACTCGGAAACCGCTCGTGCGGTCCCGACGTTCTCGCTCGATACAGATTACAGCCGTACAGAACGATATACGCATACACGTTTATGCACGTAAAGTCGGATGAGGATAATTTCCGAGCTCGCTATCCCGGATGGCTTGAATACTGTCCGCCTGATATAAACAATTCCTACATTTGTTCCGAGAGCGATGAGGAGTACCGCGACCCCTCGGATGAGGATATACGCGCAAAGGCCGGATTTGATACGGCAAAATAGTATTTTATATACAAAGGAGACCGACATGAATTTACTTGGAAAAGGCAGCGACCCCAAATTCTGGTGTGAGACCGTAAGGGAGAGCGAATGCTATCGCCCGTACGTTGAAGCAAGGCTCCGCGAATGGCAGACCTATTGCGAGGGGCAGACGATAACCGAGCTGAAATACAGCGATTTCAAGCGTTTCTTCGTCGACGGAAATCGCACTATATATGAGTCGCAGTATTTTAAAAGGCGGCACATGCTGTGTGCTTCATCGGTGCTTGCGCTGATATACCCCGAGGAACAAAAATATATTGACTTCTTGCAGGACGTTATATTTGCAATTTGTAACGAATACACCTGGTGTGTACCTGCGCATCATCCTAAGCTTGATGAAAACAACAATTCGTTTATAGATCTCTTTGCAGCTGAAACAGGCTTCGCTCTTGCGGAAATATATACTATGCTCGGTGACAGACTCGACAGGCTCATAACGGAGAGAATAAAGGCAGAGATAAATATAAGGATAGTTGAGTCCTTTATGAGCGACACCTATTTTTGGTGGGAGCATCGTTGCACAAACAACTGGACTGCCGTATGCGGCGGCTCGGTTGCGTGCACGCTCATGCTTATGCGTCCTGAGCTGATTGAGGAGCTGAAGCCGAGGATAGACGTTATTATGGAGCACTATCTGTCAGGAATTTACGATGACGGCTACTGCCTTGAGGGCACAGGATATTGGCACTACGGTTTTGGATTTTTTGCAATTTATGCGGATATGCTGAAGCGTTTTACCGATGGGGCTGACGATTATTTCAAGCTTACAAAGGTACGCGCGATAGCTACCTTTATACAAAAGATGTTCCTTTCGGAAAGTGCGAGCGTATCCTTTGCCGACGGTGGAACCTCTCTTACCTATCACATCGGTCTTGTACACTACTTGAAGCAGCTTTACCCCGATGACGTAAAGGTGTATTCCCCGAATTTCAGCTATGACAAGGACGGTTGCGGCAGATACTGCATGCTTATCCGTGCAGCTACGTGGCTTGACCCCGAGATTTACGCGCATCCCGAGGACAACTGCTCCGCAGAATACTACGGAGAGGACTCCAAGTGGTACGTCAAGCGTACCGACAATTACGGTTTTGCGGCTAAATCGGGCTTCAACGATGAGCACCACAACCACAATGACGTTGGCACGTTCATTTTCGCAAAAGACGGAAAGCAGCTTATCACCGATATGGGAAAGGGGCTTTACTGCAAGCAGTATTTCAGAGCAAACACGCGATATGACTTTATCGAATGCTCGTCTCTCGGTCACTCTGTTCCATACTTTGGCGATATCATTCAAAAGACGGGCAAGGAATTTTCGGCAAGCGATACCGTATGCCGCACGGGCTATTTTGCCGCAGACATAGCGGGCGCGTACGGTGACGAACGCGTTAAGCGCATTTTACGCGAATTTTGCCTTACCGATACCGAGCTGACAATGACCGACACCTTTGATTATTCGGGCGATGCTCCCATTACAGAGCGTTTTGTTTCGCTCATCGAGCCAAAGGCAGAGGGCGGCAAGGTTATCATAGGCACAGCGCAATTAAGCTATAACGACAGCTGTACGCCAAAAATATCAAGTATGGAAAACAGCAATAAAAAAACGGTTTGGTTTATTGACTTTACTCTTCCCCACTCTTCAAAAAGCTTTTGCATCAAGCTCAAATAATTTATAAAGGCAGACAAATCATGGTAAAAAGGATTTTTTCTTGCGTTTTTATATGCATACTTATAATTCTTTTACTTACCGCTTGTACCGAAGCAAACGGTGACTCGGGAAATCAAAACAACGGCGGAACATCCGTTGGATATGAAGAAGAGAACGGAATAAAATATTATCTCAAAGAGGATGATACGTATTTAGCCGTAGTTGAGTCAGAAAGTGCGATAACCTCATTTTATATTCCCGAGGCGAGGCGCGGAAAGGCTATTACAGAGGTCAGCTTGGAGAAAAACGTTACCGCTTTGCCTGATAACGCCCTCGAAAACGGTAACAATATCAAAAAAATAACTATCGGAACAGACGTAACGAGTATAAGTAAAGGCGCGCTCAAAAGCTGCACAAGCCTTGAGCACGTAACAGTTCCGTTTCTTGATACTCACTTCGGGTATATGTTCGGTGTGAGCACTTATAACTATAATAACAAATACATACCGTCCTCGTTGAAAAGCGTAACCGTCATAGGCGGTGATCTTATTCCCGCCTACGCATTCTCGGGGTGCGAAAGCATTTCAAGCATCTCCATTCCCGATAGCATTACAGACATAGGAGAAGGAGCGTTTGAGGGCTGCACCGCACTTATGTATAATGAGTATGATAATGCATATTATCTTGGAAACAGAGATAATCCGTATACAGCTCTTATGAAAGTAAAGAATAGCTCTGTTGCTACATGCCGTGTACATTCGGACACTCATATTGTCTACTCTTATGCTTTCGATTCCTGCCACAATCTTTCAAGTGTTACTATAGGAAAATCAGTAACAAATATCGGCAACGCAGCGTTTAATAATTGCAAAAAGATTGTAGAGATAATAAACCGATCCGAGCTTGATATTGATCTCAGTTTAATAGGTTTGGCACAACAATCCTTTATCAAGATACATGACGGTGAGAGCGAGATCATTAATAAAAACGATTATCTTTTCTACACACGTAACGGTTCTGATTATCTTTTGGGATATGTGGGAGACAGTACGGAGCTTATTCTTCCGGAGAATTATAACGGTGAGAGCTACCACATCTACAGCTACGCGTTTTCGCATTACTCAACAATAACAAACGTAACCATCCCCGACACCGTAACGGGCATCGGCCCCGGTACATTCTCAGAATGCAGTAGCTTGATGAGTATAACTATTCCCGACACCGTGAAAAGTATTGGCTATGGGGCGTTTTCGGGATGTAGCAACTTGACTGACATAGCTATCCCCGACGCCGTAACAGAGATCAACTACGATACGTTTTCGGGATGCAGCAGCTTGACGAATATAACCATTCCCGATACCGTGACGGTCATCGGTTCCGGGGCATTCGCGGGATGCAGCAGCTTGACCGATATAACCATTCCCGATAACATACTGAGCATCAGCTATGAGACGTTCTTGGGATGCACAAGCTTGACGAGTATAACTATTCCCGACAACGTAAATAACATCAACGGTAGAGCATTCTCAGGATGCACAAGCTTGACGAGTGTAACTATCCCCGCTAGTCTAACCTCCGTTGCCATGGGAGCGTTCTCGGGATGCAGTAACTTGACCGAAGTATATTACGTCGGCGGTGCTAACAAATGGAGCCGCATCGATATCGGATCCGATAATACCGATCTGACCGATGCAACAATTTATTATTATCTCGCCACAGATCCGACAGAGTCGGGCAATTATTGGTATTACGATGATAGCGGTAAGATTGCCGTTTGGTAAAAATTTGATAAAATAAAGCAGAGGCACCGAAAACAAATGCCTCTGCTTTTACTTTTAGTTAATTTTACCGTTTTTGTGCTATTCTAGCTCTATTGCCAGAACTCCGAGCTTTGCTTGCTCTTCGGGGGAATAATAGATATTCATATCCTCGGCAGATGCCGAAGCTGCCGACTCTTTAGTATAGCCGCATTTATCAAGCGGAAGAGTACGGTAAAGCTCCTCGAAGCTTGCAAATCGGTGAAGCGCGATAACTCGGCGAATCAGGCACTCACCGTTCTCGGTATTCGTAAACTCTATCGTGTCACCTATTTTTATTGCGCGACGTTTTTCATCAAAGAGCCTTAGCTCAAAGGTTTTCATACCTGAGCTTATAGCCGAAAAGGGCTCGGGTCTGAGCTTCATTTTATGTATCACGCTATTTACCTCCCGATTATTTTACACCGACACGCCTTATGGCTCTCTTTATATACCTGTCGATAATTCCCTGCTTGCGGAACTCATCCCAATACATAAAGATATCGAACACTACAAGGCATAGAGGAACAACGTTGAAGCCCTGACGTATTATACACATAACTACAAATGCCGCAAACATCAGAAGGAGCACGAGATGAAATATGGGCGCTGTGGTGATCACACCCGAAATTTCACAACCGCCGGCGGTATCCTTTATTTTACCGGAAAAGGTAGTCGTGCTGAGAAATGCATTATCTTTTGTCGCTCCTCCCATGAACTCACAGGTGAGCCTGAGCTTGTCCGCACTGCCCTTTACGTGTATATGCGGTGTACCGCGCTTGTCGTTGAACACTACGTTTTTATTTACAGCCTCGTTGTTTTTCAGCATGTCAAAAAGCTCTTCACCGCTGACCGAAGCACAATACCTTACGAATTTCATGATCAATCGTCAAGGCAGGAGTAGATCACGTTACGCAGCCTCGGAATTACAGTACCGTGCAGGTTGCCCATGTGCTCGGCATGGAAGATGGAAATTCCCGATTCCGGGCAAGAAGATATGTAGGAAAGCTTCGCTCCGTCCCATCCGAATTCTCCGACGGGCATAAGGTTTCCTGCTTCCTCGGGGTGCATATTCGTACGCACGCCCCAACCGTAGCCGTAGCCTACTACCTGTTTTGTAGTGTTAAACGATTTATATTGAACGTCATCAAGTAAATTCGTACGCATGAGCTTTGTTGCGGCAGAAGAAAGTATTCTGTTTCCGTTCTTACCGACACCGAAGTGAGTCAAGGCATCGGCAAGGAGTATCTGATCGTCAACAGTGGAAATGAGTCCCGCTCCACCGCTGTCATACTCAGAGCCGAATACGAACTGGTTATAATCCTTTGCGATCTCGACGGCATGACCCTTTTCATAGGTATACTGCGTAGCCATGCGTTCAAGTTTACTGTCCGTCAAGCCAAACGAGGTATTATTCATTCCGAGAGGCAAGAATATATTCTCTCTCATGTAATCGGACAGCTTCATTCCCGAAACAAGCTCTACAAGACCTCCGATAATGTCAAGCGAGAGACTGTAGCGATAATCGGCACCGGGATCGAATATGAACGGATCCTCTGCGAGAGCGCGCACTATATCAAGAGTAGGGCATCTGCCGTCGGTCTCCCTCTTTACACGCTCAATTCCCGAGCGGTTGAGATTATAATCAAGCCCTGACGTCATAGACAAAAGATGCTTTACGAGAAGCTGGGTTTTTGCAGGCCTTATCTCCTCGGTACCGTCGGGATTTTTTACCTTTACGCGAATATTGCGGTATTCAGGGAAATATGCGGATATGGGATCGTTTACCGTTATTTCACCGCGCTCGATAAGCTGAGCGGCTGCAACGCAGGTCGAAACCTTGGTGACAGAATACATGTGATAAAGCGCATCGGGGCGCACAGGCGTACCGAGACGGATGCTGTCGTATCCGCTCTGATAGCGGAATACCTCTTCGTGCCCCTTGTATATAACCGTATCCGATCCGGGAATTCCAAGCGACGGCAGACAGGTATCCAAAAAATGCTTCAGCGGTTCAAAATTCATGATCAAGTATCTCCTTTTATGCTTTTTGCTTTAATGCTTTAACTCTACTACTGTTACTCCGGCATCACCGTCACCGTACTCGGCGTGGCGATATGCCTGTATGCGCTTATCGTGCTTGAAATATTTCCACAAGGCAGCGCGGAGCGCACCCGTGCCCTTGCCGTGTATTATACGAACGGACGGAACGTTTGCTAAGATAGCATCGTCAAGATACTTATCGACAACGAACCATGCATCGTCTCCTATCATACCGCGCACGTCTACCTCAATTCGGAACTCCGAGACGATAGATCTCTTTACCTTGCCCTCCTTTGCCTTTGGAGCGGCAGGCTTTTCGGCAAATTTCACGTTGCCCTCGATCAGTCTCAGCTTATCCTCCGTAACCTTGGTTTTCAGTATTCCCGCGCTGACTGCGATAAACCCGCGCTTATCTGCAAGAGCTGTTACGGTTCCCTCCTGACCGACGGTTATAACGTAAACCCTGTCTCCGACTTTCAGAGGCCTCGGAAGCTTGTAATCCTCGTCAAGCGAAATGCGCTTAACCTCAGTGCCAGAATACATATCCTCGGTTTTGCGCAGGCTATCGCGCACCGCATCGCGGGCAGACTTCATCAATCTGTCGCGCTCCTCCTTATCCTCGGCACGCTTTATTTCTTCAAGCTGTCTGAAAATAAATTCGCTTGATGCTCTCGCACTGTCAAGTATCTGCCTTGCTTTCAGGAGATTTTTTGCAGCCTCATCCTCGCTTTTTGCAATGCGGCGCTTCAGATCATCCTCCGATTTTTGCTTAAAGCACTCGTATTCTCTGCGAAGTCTCTCCGCCTCTTCCCTTGCTGCCTCCATTTTCATTCTATCGGTATCAAGGCGCTCTATAACGTCCTCAAAGCGTTTATTATCTCTCGCTATGAGCTCACCCGCGCGTGCTATAACGTCATCGGGAATACCGAGCTTCTCGGAAATTGCAAAGGCATTTGATTTACCGGGTGTTCCGACAACCAGCTTATAGGTCGGGCGCAGAGTGTCTATATTAAACTCACACGATGCATTCTGTACTCGCGGCGTATCAAGCGCATAGGCTTTAAGCTCCGCATAGTGCGTTGTTGCCAAGCACAAGCTACCAAGCTTTTGCGCCTTTTCCAATATGGCTATGGCAAGCGCTGCGCCCTCTATTGGGTCAGTGCCTGAGCCAAGCTCATCAAACAACACCATTGTATGAGGTGTAAGCGAGGCAAGTATATCAACAACGTTTACCATGTGCGAGGAGAACGTGGAAAGAGATGCTTCAATACTCTGCTCGTC
Source organism: uncultured Ruminococcus sp. (assembly GCA_964617165.1). Taxonomy (GTDB): domain Bacteria; phylum Bacillota; class Clostridia; order Oscillospirales; family CAG-272; genus UBA1740. Next base: position 8,394 of record CAZTWE010000019.1, on the reverse strand, counting down.
TCCTATATCAACGGCAACGCCCTCGAAAATTCCTATCTCAGAGCTTTCCGCGGCAGGAATCTGCAAGCCCGACTGTGCCATTAGGGTCAGCAATCCTACGGTTTTTAAGGTTACGGTTTTACCGCCTGTATTGGGTCCTGTGATAACGAGAGTATCATATTCGCTGCCAACGGCAACGTCTATCGGCACGACCGTATTTTTATCAAGCAAGGGATGCCTTGCTTTTTTTAGGTCTACTCTGCGCTCCTTTGTTATAACAGGCATTTCTGCCCTCATCGCGAGAGCGAGCGAGGCACACGCGAAAATAAACGCTATCTCGGAAATGTTGTGATAATTGAGCGTGATAACGCTTGATGCATCTCCACACTCCGCTGAAAGCGCGGAAAGTATACGCTCTATTTCGTATTTTTCCTTCGCGGCAAGGCTTTTCAGCTCGTTGTTGGCATCGACCACCGCCATGGGCTCGACAAAAAGCGTTGCCCCCGATGAGGAGGTGTCATGAACAAGCCCCTTCATTTCGTTTCGATACTCTGCCTTTACGGGAACAACGTATCTTCCGTTACGCATCGTAACGATATTTTCCTGTAAATATTTTAGCTTGCTTCCACCGATATAGCTCTGTAGAGTTTCCTTGATTTTATTGTTCGCCTGACGTATCTTTCGGCGTATATCCGAAAGCTCTGCGCTCGCCTCATCCGCTATCATATCCTCGGAAAGTATGGCTTTTTTTATTTTGTCCTCAAGCGCTCGCGATACCATTATTCTGTCGAACAGCTCATCCAGCGAGGTCGGAAAAAGCCTGTCCGTTTTTATATAATCCTGCATAAGGCGCGCGCTGTATAAGAGCGATGCTATGTCTAACAGCTCCTTTGGGGAAAGAACTGCTCCCTTGTAGGCTCTTTCGGCAGCGGGAACAACACTCTCGGGCGCACTGAACGTAGGATAGCCCTTTGCATTTATGAGCCGCTTCGCATCGTCCGTACGGCGCTGACGCAAAATTACCGTATCATAGTCATCAGTGGGAGAAAGCGCTCTCGCCCGTGCGGCAGCGCCCTCCGTTGCCGCCATACCGGCAAGCATCTCGGTTATTTTATCAAATTCAAGAATACTAAGTGTTTTCTGGGAAAAATGCATTAACCTTTGACCTCTTTGTAAAATTCAAGTGATTTAAACATTTTCTCAAGCTGATTGACGAGATATCCCTCTGTTGCTCTTCCGAGCAGCTTCATATCGTCATCGCTTATATTAAATGCAAAGATGCGCTCTATCGGGCAATGTATAAGAAAGCCCAGCGCGACCTTTGCGCCCTCGGGAAGTATGGCAATTATCCTGCGCACACCGTCATCGGTGGTATCAATTCCGCTCATTACCTCGTCCTCGTGGCATCCGGCACACTGTATGCTACCGCCCATGATGTCAAAAAAGAACTCACCGCTCTTCTCTCCGCATTCACGGCATGCAAGCACCTCGGGCATAAAGCCTATTATCGAAAGCGCGCGTATCTCAAACGCGGATTTTATCTTCTCCGCGGAATATTTTTCCTCGGCTATTGCGTAAAGGCAATTCAAGGCGAGGCGCAAAAGATCCCCCTCCCCCTCGGCAGTCGTTACCTCGGACAGTACCTCTACGATGTATGCTGCAAGGCTCAGGCCTACGAGTGTTTTTCTTATGCCGAAAAAGCTCTCGATTATCGATGCTTCCTTTACCCACAGCTTGTCACCCTTTTTGCATAGTATCATTGACGAATAGCAAAACTGCTGTGTTGCCGCCATATTTTTATTTTTCAGTGAGCGGGCTCCCTTTACCATTGCGCTGACAGTTCCCATTTCTGCGGTAAAAACCGTGATGAGCCTGTCTGACTCGCCAAGGTTTACGCAGCGCAGAACAAGCCCTGTTACCTCAGTAAGCATATCAGTCCTCTGTATATCCGAGATTTGCTATATTAAATAAACTCTCTCTCCAATTTTCCTTGACTCTTACGTAAAGCTCAAGGAACACCTTTGTGTCAAGCAGATTTTCAATATCCTCTCTTGCATGGGTGCCTATCCTTTTAACGGTAGCTCCGCCCTTGCCTATAATTATACCCTTATGGGTCGCCTTTTCGCAGTAGATCTCGGCTCTGATGCTCACTTTACCCGCGCTTTCCTCCCAGCCCTCTATAACAACGGCTGTACCGTGCGGTATTTCTTCGTCAAGATTACGCAAAAGCTTCTCTCTTATTATCTCGGCAACCATTTGTCTCTCAGGCTGATCGGTTACTATCTCATCCGAGAAGAACCAATCCCCCTCGGAAAGGTAACGGCGACATTCGTCAACAACTATATCAACACCCTTTCCGCTCTTAGCGGCAATCGGAATTACACTGTCAAAATCAAATTCATCCGCATAAGACTTTATGGTTTTTGCAATGTTTTCGGGGCGCACGGTATCTATTTTGTTTATGACAAGCACGGCACCTACGTTCTTCGACTTTATACCGCGTATGAGATCCCGTTCGATATCTCCCACGGCCTCACGTGCTTCGGTGACAAGAATAACACCGTCAACTCCGCCGATGGTGTCGTTCGTCGTCTTTACCATAAAGTCTCCAAGCCTTGTACGGGGCTTGTGAAGCCCGGGCGTGTCAAGAAACACGAACTGCTCCTCACCTACGGTGTGTATTCCCGTTATTCTGTTTCTTGTAGTCTGCGGCTTTTTCGATACTATCGCAACCTTCTCGCCTATAATGGAATTGAGAAGGGTGGATTTGCCCACGTTCGGACGTCCGACAATTGCTATAAATCCTGTTTTTTTCATTTTTCCGTCATACTCCTTAACTGCTCTTTTATCTCTCGCTGCGCTTTGCACTGAAGCTCATCGTCCTCCTCGGATCTTTCGTGATCGTAACCGAGCAGATGCAGCGTTGAATGTATCGCGAGGAACTGAACCTCATCGGTAAAGGAATTCCCAAGCTCCTCAGCTTGCTCGATAGCTCTCGGAACGGATATCACGATATCTCCGAGTGCTGCCGATACGCTGCACTCGACAGGGTCGAAATCCCCGTCCTCATAGAGAGGAAATGATAAAACGTCAGTAGCCTTATCCACGCCCCGATAGTTCTTATTCAACTCTCTTATGTGTTCTTCGGAGCAAAACGTCACCGAAACGTCGGCAGGATAGATAAACTGCTCGTGATCAAGCGTTGCAAGCACCGCGAGACGCACTGCCGATTTCAGCTCATAGCTTACCTCGGGAAAGCGTTCGGTTGCCGTGAAATTGATGTATAATTCTCTTCTCATTTTTACTGTCCTCAATTCTCACCGTTAGGTTTCTTTATGCGGTAACGACTTTTTTCGGTGGGATGATTTTTCTCATATTTTTCATAAGCGGATATTATCTTGCGAACAAGATGATGACGTACAACGTCGCGATCGGTGAATTGGAATATCGATATTCCCTCTATTCCCTCAAGCACGGTGGTTGCTATTGCCAAGCCGCTCTTTTTGCCTATCGGCAGATCTGTCTGCGACAGGTCTCCCGTAACTACAGCCTTCGAATTGTAGCCGAGACGTGTCAAAAACATCTTCATCTGCTCGGGAGTCGTATTCTGCGCTTCATCCAGAATGATAAACGAATCGTCAAGCGTTCTGCCTCGCATGTAGGCAAGGGGTGCTATCTCTATTGTGCCTCTTTCGAGATATTTCTGATAGTTTTCCGCACCAAGCATCTCAAAGAGCGCATCGTAAAGCGGACGCAGGTACGGGTCTATCTTGCTTTGCAGATCTCCCGGCAAGAATCCGAGACGCTCCCCCGCTTCTACCGCAGGTCGTGTAAGAATTATTCTGTTTACCGCCTTATCGCGCAGTGCCTCTACCGCCATTGCAACAGCAAGGAACGTTTTACCCGTTCCCGCAGGACCTATACCGAGTATTACGGTATTGTTCTTGATCGCATCAATATACTTTTTCTGCCCTATGGTTTTGGCTTTAATGGGCTTTCCTCGGTTTGTTACGCATATAACGTTTCCCGTGTGGCTCTCGCCCTCGTCGGCAAGACCGTCCTTTGCAAGCCCGATAACGTATTCCACAGTTTCCCGGCTGATTACCTCACCGTCACCGATCATGCGTTTGAGATATTCAAGCGTGCGCGAGGCGTTATCCACGTTTTCCGCTTCGCCAACTACCGAAATGGCATCACCCGATGCACTGTCGGAATTTCTGTTTGATATCCTTACGTCAAACGAGGTCTCTATGAGTCTCACGTTGGCATCAAATGCGCCGAAAAGCGCAGCTGTTGCCTCATTCGACTTTGTCATTATGATTTTTTCTGCCATTTAATACTCCTAAATATGCTCTGTAGAAGAGCTCAATTCGCAAAAAACTTCTCCTCACCTACATCCGAAAGAACTGTAACGTCGGACGTCATCCTATATCCGATATCGGTAAATCCTCCGTACGTGCTTATTCGTATAAGCTCCGTATCTGCAATGCGCAGTATTCGCAGCTTTGCCAACCTTGCCGATGCCACGGAGACGAGCTGCTCATCGGTATACGTAACGTTTTTTTGCTCGCAGGGGAGCGCGTAGATTTTCTTTACTTGCACAGGAATGCGGAATTCTCCGAAAAGCACACATTCCTCTGTGTCCTCTATTATAGCACATCCGTCATAGGAATTTCCATATTTTTTGAAAATATTTATTGAAAAATTAAAAATTTTTACCGAATGTTCGATCAGATGCTCATCACCACCGATATTGACACTCTCCGATCTTGGTACCTCTACCGATATCTCGCGGTATACTCTGCCAAGCACCTCTCCCTCGGCACGTACAAGACCTCCCCCAAGCTCCGATGGTATCACCCCCGATATAAGAAGCTCGCCTGCGCGCACGGTATCGCCGGATTTCACCATAGCTATTCCCTGCTTCACGCGGATTTCCTCTATTACACAATCCTCTTTTGCGACAATGTTGGAATAGCCTCCCATATCTATTATTTGTTTGGGAACGTTTTTTTCCTTTACCGTTACGTAAGCAACGTTACCTCGCCTGTTTATGTTAAGCCACCCGATGTTTTCCGAAGTCGCAAGCACTTCGCCTTCTACTTTATCAAGCGAAAGCGAGCTCCATTCCGATCCTGTATCAAGCCCAGCGTCGGCAAGCTGTGCCATGACCGCATACGAGGATAGCTCCTCGTTTCCGCTGATCCTCACGTCCCAGACGTAGCGCGAGATAAATACGTAATATATCAGGGCAAGCAAAAGTGCGGCAATAACACCGTATCGCTTTCGGTTGTTCAAAATGATACCAGGCAATCCGCATATCTCACCGAATTCAACGCCGCACAGTGCAAGCGCAGAACGGTATTTTTTTGTCGAAAGCGCACTTATACATATTGAGTTTTCCTTACCAAACTCCCCCGAAAGCCCCGCCGAGATCAATGCGCTCATTACACGCCGCCGCTTATCCTCAGTAAAGCGTATTTCTCTGTAGCCCTGCAAAAGTCTGTCAAGCCTTACCATCTCTCGACTTCACCGTCCCTCTTCCGCTACCAAGCGATATATTCTCTATTTTCCCGACAAGTTCCAATGAATTACGCTCAAAAATCGACACGCGTAGCACCTTACCCGTTACAGTTATACTCTCGCGCTTTGTTATCAGCTTTATTTTTTCATCGCTCAGCTCCCCAATACCGACAACGCCAAAAACGGCAAGTGTCAAAAATCCCAACCCACCGTCCGCCTCTATGCGATAGCTCGGCATGGCAGCACCGACACCGGCTCTGAGAGCTGCTTTTTTATTTTTTTCGGTCATTATTCACCTCTGCCCTTCATAAGTCTATATTAAAATGTATGTTTGAGGTGCAAAAAAATGACGGTGTACCGCAGTAATATAAAATCAAATACCGGTAGGCGCGGCATGAGCGAGCTTTCAAAAACACTGCTCAGCATTCTTTTAATAGCGGTGGCATTTTATCTTTCGCTTTGTCTATCGGGAAAAATATCGCACTCGGTCAGCACAGCGTTATCACTGTGCGCGAACGTTATAATTCCCTCTGTGTTTCCATTTATCATACTTTCGGATTTTTTGTATGCATTTTTAGACTTTAGCTCGATAAATTTTATTGGTGATTTCTTTGAGCGGATATTCAAGATCAACAGATGCGGAATATATCCTTTTGCACTTGGTATGAGCTGCGGATTTCCGCTTGGCGTAAAATGCACTACAGAGATGTACAAGGAGGGTAGGCTCACGCGAGGCGAGGCAGAACGTCTTATCGGATTTTGCAACAATACCGGCCCTGCATTTTTGGTTTCAGGCGTTGGTGTCGGTCTGAGGGGGAGAATTGAGGACGGTATCCTTTTATATTTCGTTATGCTCATCTCCGCTGTTATAGTTGGAACGCTCTTTTCCATTCCCGAAAAGAGGATGGTCGGGAAAGAAAACTCTTTTCGGGAAAAATCTTTTTCACTTACGCGTTCAATAAAAAATGCGGGTTTGGGAACGCTTAATATATGCTCATATCTGACCTTTTTTGCCTGTACGGTCGGTCTTTTGCGTAATTTGATCGGAGAGAATTACATATATCTTTCGATAATTCCCTTTCTTGAAATAGGAAGCGCCACGAGTATTCTTTCAAAAACCAAGCTGCTGGACGCAAATCTCAGCCTGATATTTTCCGCATTTGCGGTTGGATTTTCGGGGCTTTCCGTACATCTTCAATCGCTATCTTACATAAGCGAAACAGACCTTTCGGTGAAAAAATACTTTTTGATGAAGCTTTTGCAGGGTATTATATCAGCGGTCCTTACTGCCGCTTATCTTCTTATTAAATAAATACATAACCTTAGGGCGTGGGGATTCAGAGCGAAAATTTTCGGCTGACGAGCGAGAGCATATAAAAAACAGTGGCGAGGCAGAAATTTCTTTCTACCCCGCCAATTTTTTCGCCTCGCTAAATGCGACAGTCTCTTCTTTGTCTGTTATTGAAATTAATCAAGAGGCCAAGGAATGATGGGCCCCTCGGTAATGGGATCGTCCCCTCCGGAGGAAGAATCGTCTCCACCTGTTGAGTCGCCGCCGCCATTGCCTGTGCCATCGGTATTGCTGCCACCGTTATCACCATTGATTCCACCGTTTTCGTTATCTTCGGAACCGTTATTATTACTTTCCGACTTATCACCTGTATTATCGCAGGCTATAAGAGAAAAGGCGAGAACAAGAACAAGCAAGAGTGCCAAAAGCTTTTTCATAAGCATTTTTCCTTTCCCTGAATTTCGATGAGGGTGCCGCATCAAGCCACAGAAAATTATTTCTTACGTCACAGACACGGCATCCACACCTGAACAAATTTTACTTGGAGAGTCTTGCACGAAGTGCTGCAAGCTCATCGTAGAGCTCAGCGGGAACTCTGTCGCCAACCTGCTTATAGAAGTCTGCAATTGCATCGCAATCCTCAAGCCAAAGAGCGCTGTCAACAGAAAGAAGATCTGCAAGAGTATCCTTTGTTATATCAAGACCCTCTATATTGATATCGTCAACCTTGGGTACGTATCCGATAGCTGTCTCGGTAGCGTCTACCTTGCCCTCGCAACGTGCAAGTATCCAAAGAAGTACACGCATATTGTCACCAAAACCGGGCCAGATGAAGTGACCCTCATCATCGGTTCTGAACCAGTTAACGTGGAAGATCTTGGGAGGATTGGAGAGCTTGTTGCCCATATTGAGCCAATGTGCCCAATAGTCACCCATATCGTAGCCTACGAAGGGTCTCATAGCCATAGGATCGCGACGGACTACGCCGACAGCACCTGCTGCAGCAGCAGTAGTTTCGGATGCCATGATAGAGCCGACGAATGCGCCGTTCTGCCAGCTTGTTGACTGGTAAACGAGGGGAGCAGTCTTTGCTCTGCGTCCGCCGAATACGATAGCGGAGATCGGAACACCTGCGGGATTAGAGAACTCCTTGGAGATGCAGGGGCAGTTGATTGCCTTTGCTGTGAATCGGGAGTTGGGATGGGCACCCGATGTCTCGAGCTTTCTTGTCTTGTCGTAGGTTCTGAAGTCCCAAGGATTGCCTCTCCAGTCGATAGCCTCTGCGGGAGGATTATTGTCAAGACCTTCCCACCAAACGGTATTGTCGGCTGTGTTGTGAACAACATTGGTGAAGATCGTGTCACGCATTGTGGTATGAAGTGCGTTGGGGTTGGATTTTTCGTTGGTACCGGGAGCAACTCCGAAAAAGCCGTTCTCGGGGTTTACTGCCCAGAGGCGACCGTCCTCGCCCACACGGAGCCATGCGATATCGTCACCTACGCACCATACCTTATAGCCCTGCTTTGAGTAATACTCAGGCGGGATGAGCATTGCGAGGTTGGTCTTTCCGCAAGCAGAGGGGAATGCGGCGCAGACGTACT
>CAZTWE010000018.1:0-36849 GCA_964617165.1 uncultured Ruminococcus sp. | reverse complement strand
ACTTTGGCAAATTCCTCACCGCTTTTGAAAACGGATTTTACTTTGGCAACTTACGAAATGAATATTTATGATTTTATACAAAAGACCCCCGGTGAAAAGGCTTTTTTATTCATTAGGCTTATAATACCCGCATGCGAAGAGCCACTGATCGTCCTCCTCGGCATCGACCTTGATCGTGGGATTTTCCTCTACCCAGCCGTTTCCGTCCGCGAACATTCTCTGAGAGATGCTGTAGCTTTGCAGGAAATTCTTCAGCTCCTCGGTAACAGCGTAAACACCGTCCGAATTGCAGAACGAAGCATAGCCTAAAAGCTCTCGCGGCATCAGCACGCGCTTGCCCGTCGGCAGAGTTATCAGAACGTAGCCTGCCGCCTCATAGTCCGAGAAAATCTCATCGGGAGCCTTTTTGCAATACTCATTGCAATCCTCGCAGCTCTCGGCACAGATACGGTCGCATTTTATCTCACCGTCCTCGGAATGCGTACACTGGGATTGGCAGTAATATATTTTTTCTATGACAGAGTCGGGCAGATTTCTGCAGTCCTTGTCACACTTTGTGCATGATTCACCGCAAACTCCGATACAGATGTCAAGCTCCTCGCACGGATATGTACAAGTATCGTCGCAGGTATGCGACTTCTGACACGGACATTCGGGCAGGCAGAAATACATTCCCGCATCTCCCGGCTGGTCTACAAGCAGTGCAAGTATTCCCTGAATTAAGAGCTTGTGGTTTTCAGTGCCGTTTACCGTCAGAGCCTTGTTTCCGTGATCCTCTATCGTTGTGAACGGGTCGGAAATAAATCTGCACGGCTCGGTTATCTTTGCGTACAGTATCGGGCCGTATCCACCGTTTTCTGAGTATTTATCAGGGTCGTAAAGGTGATAATATCCGTCACCGTCACCAACACCGTCACCGTCAATATCCTCGTCCTTTTCAAACAGCTGCCACATATCTCCGTCAAACTCGTATCTGCCCTGTACGCCTACAGTGCTCGTCTCCGCACCTACGAAGGTATACTTTGTTTTGTCATATTCGGGAGTCTGCACGAAGCTTTCCTCGGGAATTATCATCTCGGAATCGGGTCTGTTTGTTTCAAACGAGCCGTTGAGCTTTATTGCTATATCGATATATGCTGGATAGACACCGTTCTTGGAATCGGCATGCACGGCAAAGGTGAACACAGCCTGACCGCCCGTACCGCCTACACCGAAGTTTTCCTCGGCAATCTCAACCACGTATTTGAAATTCTTCGTATACCCCGAGGAAACTCCGATAACAGAGGACACGCCCCCGTCGTTCAGAGTGTAAGAGAAGGTCTTGAATGCTATCGAGCCGATCCATACGTCTGCCATGGGGTTATAATTTCCGTCAGCAACGCTCGCCCATGACTCAACCGAGTAGGTACCGCTTACACCGGGCGCATATTCAAAGAATACCTTGTGCTCGGCATTTTTCAATTCAACGCGGTAAACACCCGTTTTGTTGATCTCTATGGAGTCGTAGGCACCCGTGCCGTAGCCCGAGGTGCGTATCGGCTTGTAAATATCTATTATTACGTTTCTTGCATCATTCGTCGCAACGTAACCGTTGGGGTCGTATACGTAGCCCGCGGGCAAGCCCACAAGAGTTACCTGATAGTCACCGTCAAGCCCACTGACTCTCGCATATCCGTCCTCATCAAAGGAGGCAACGTACACAGAGAAGCCGTCAGTCCATTTTGCGATCATGTCTGCCTGCGCCTTGGGGATATACTGCTCATCGCCGTATCTTAGCGAAACCGAAAACAGATCGGCATCGCTGCCCTCATGGGGAGGATTGCCATCATCGTTTTCGCCACCGTTTCCGCTATCGCCCGAGTTGTCTGTATTCGGCTTATCCGACGGTGCGTAATACTCGCTACAGCCCGTGAGCATAGCCACTACCGTTATAAGTATCAAAAGCTTTTTCAGTATGTTTTTCATTCAGAAGCACTCCTTTCCCATTATTTTGTCGCGGCGCGTCGGAAAAGTCCCTTTATATCGCGCCACTTTATCTTCCTTATTATTATATCGAGAACGTACAGCACAACAGCTGCTATCATAAACGGCACCGTAAATGTCAGTCGGTAGGTTGCAACGTCACGCTTATCGCCCGAAATGTCGGGCATCTCTCCCTCACTTACCGTTCCTCTGTGCCTTATCGCAGCGTGAAGCGTTGAGGGGTCAAAGCTTGCAAAGGCGTTGTATTCGGGGGAATAGCATATATTGAAGCTCTCCTCGGAGCCGAACGTACCTACCTCGGAGTTATAGGACAGCGATATGCCGTACTTGCCGAGCGAGGGTACCTCAAAGCGAAGAAAATAACTTGACGTATCGAACGAAAGCTGCTCGGTAAGAAGTGAGCCGTCAGGCATTGTGACGGTTACATCTACCGTTGCAAACGGATCAAGCACCGCGGGAATTATTTCTATATCGGCATAAATTCCGTCATAGCCGACGTTTACCGAATAGGGGCGGTCTATCTTTTCCTCGGGGATATTTTCGTCTATCATATTCCAAAGGAAGAGCTGACCCATATCTCCCTGCCAGCCATCCGCCCATGCTCCCGATATCTCGCTTGTAAAGGATGCTACGGTGCCGTTACCGTATTTCCAATAGGAATAAAGAGGAACCTGAACGCTAACTCCGCTCGGCTTGGTATAGCCCACCGTCAGGGGTGTTGTGGCACTGACCTTTGCCTTGCTGTGCACGTATCCGCCTATTTTCGGCAGGTAGGCAATGCCGCTCATTACGTCATCCTTGGGAATAGCTATCTCTACGAGCGAGGGCTCGTTTATCACCGACTCCGTAAGATCGTCGGCAACGTCGGAGAATATTATATCCTCAAGCGATTTTTCGTCCTTTATGTAGTAATACGTACCGCCACCCGCAGCCGCTATACCCGTCATGGTGTTGACACCGATAGAGTCCTGATTGTAGGGATTCATGGTTGATACGGATATATCCTTTGCCGCCATGTATTCAGCAAGCTGAGTCGCGTTTTTCTTGTCTCCGTCTATCTCCACTATCTCAGCGGTGTAATTCATACCGTCCGAGATCAGCATTACCTCTTTGACGTCGTTATCGTATTCAACGAGCATGTCGAGCGCGGCTTTCATACCGCCTGCGATAGACGTACCCTGCGTAGGCTGCATATCGTTTATCTTTTTAGCGATATCCTGTCTGTTGACCGCCTTGGTCGAGGACTGTATTATATTGATATCTCCCGCAAAGGCAACAACTATTACCTCATCCTCATCATTCAGTATGTTAAGAAGATGGATAGCCGCCTGTTTTGCCACCGCAAGGCGCGAGGCTGTAAACATGCTTCGCGAGGTATCTATAACTATCGCGTAAAGCTTGGGGTCCTGCGCGCTGTTTCCGAATTTTACGGGGAGCATGCTTTCAAGACTTTCAAGCGTCTCATCCGTCTTGTTCTGTATTTTGATATCTCCAACCGTCATAAGACTCTTGCCGTACTGTGAAACTACGGTTTCAACGCTTCCGATAAATGCGGAAACGTTATTTATATCGCGTATATCCGTGCTTGAAATTATTATCTCATCGTAGCCGCAAAGCTCCTCGACGCTGCACGGAACGTTAAAGGGATCTGAGCTTATATTGACAATCTCGCTGCCCTCGTACTCGGCAACAAGCGCGCTCAGCTCCTTTCTGCTCTTTGTCAAAAACATAACGTCGATACGCGCACGCTCACCGAGCAGCCTTTCTGCGGCGCCGACGTCTGCCGCCTTACCCGTAACGAGCAGAACGCTGATATCCGCACTCACCGTCTGAGTAAAGGAATAGCTGTTGTTATGCCCTGAGGTATCGTTCTCCACGTTTACGCGCACCTCATAGTCAAAGCTTCCCGCAAGCTCTGTCGGCAGGGCGAAGTTCAACACGTTGAAGCCCCTTGAAAGCTCTGTGGCGCGGTCTGTAAGCTTCTCACCGTTTTTATAGAGGGAAACTATGGCGCGTGTATCGGTATTCGACTGCAAAAGCACGTCTGCCGTGGTTTCGTGATTAAGGTATGTCATACCTGTAAAATCAACACCGCTGACCTGCGCCTCGGTAACTCCGTCGGCAATATTGCTGTCAAGATAGATAGCGTCAACGGCAACGTCCGCAGCTGCAAGCCCCTCGATCGCGCTTATCATGCGCGAGGCATCCTCGCTTACGGTCTCGCAACCGTCGGTAATGAGGATAACTCTCTTCAAGGTGTCCTCACCGAAGAGCGTGCCTGTGTATTGAAGAGCCGAGGCTATATCGGTTGCCGTATCGTCTACCTCAGCCGAGGAAACGGGCGCGATCTCACCGCCAAGGGGCGTGTGAAGCACGTAGTCCGCACCAAAGCAAACAACACCGAGCTCGGTATTTTTCGGAAGCTCTTCCTTTATTTTTGCAATATATCCGTCCACCTCGTCAAGATTGCGATTTGCGGAATACGAAACGTCTGCCACAACGTATATCTCGGTCTTTGTCATAACGGTTGTGATTACCGTGCCGCCGACACCGAGCCCGACAAGCGCAACTATCAGCAAATGTATAACGAGCGAGGCTACCGTTGACTTGCTTCTGTTCTCACGGCGTATGGCAATACAAAACGGTATCAGAACTCCAAGCAAAAGCGGTACGGCAAGCAGCAGCCAATAAGGATTATCGAAGCTGATATTTCTCATAGCAATACACCATCCAATCCGCAAGGAATAAAACCGCAAGCAAAACAAAGAGAATATATATAGGGTCAAAGGTACCGTCAAAGCCGCCCTCGGTTCCCTCTCCGATAAGAGCTATGCTCTCAGCACTCGGCAAAGGATCGCTCTCGGAGTCGGGCAGGGATGCGTAAATGTAGAAGGTCGTGGGAATTCTCGATACCGTGACCGTTACCGTATACGTACCTGCCTCGGAAAGCATAAACGACGTTACAGCGGCATCCGTGTTAAGATAAGTGACAGTGCCGCGAGGACTGTCCACTCTGATGCTCTCGCAGTTTGCGATAACGTTCACCGATGCTTCCTCACCTACCGAATAATCGGTATGTTCAATAACGTCTGGAAACGAGAAGCGCATAAGGTTATCAACAAGCACGACGAAATCCACAAGCAGCGGCAGATTTGAGTTATGGATGTCAAAGGCAAACACAACCTCTCGGTGACCGCTGCTGCCAACACCGGCAAACACAAGCGGATTTCCCTGATAGGAGAAGAGCGTTGTGAAATTGCGATAAAGGCTGCACCTTACGTACTCTATTATTTCTATATCCTCACCGCGAAGCCCCGACGTCATGCTCTTGGCAACTGTGGACGAGGAGCTTGTCATCTCTATTTTTTCTCCGCGTGAGAGCATAACGTCTCCCTGAACGCTGAAGCCCGTGTCGGGAATACTTCCCTGTGGGTCGAGGAACCACACCGCACCGTCATCGGGCGGTGCGCTCGGTGTGCAGGATTCAAACACGTAAAGCCCGTAGCCGCTGACCGAGGAATTGTACTCCTCGGGTGACATAACGGTTATTTTACCTCGCCCCGTTGCACGGAACACGGTTTCAAGGAAGAACGGCGTGTCGGAGACTATGAGGATGCTGTAGCTATCCTCACTCTTCACGTCGTAGAGCATATATTCATCGTCGCATGCAAGCGCATCCTCACCCGAAATCGTCAGCCGCAGGGATGAAAACGTTTTAAGCGCGGCTGTGAGGGTGAACAGCTCAGAGGTATTACCCTCTATACTGAGGTCTGTTTTCGCTATAGGCGTATCCCCACCGTCAGCATACGCAAAGACGGTCAGCTCGCGTGCATCCGTGTATACGCTGACTCTGCCCGTGACGGTGAGCGTGCCGCCCGATATATCCCACGTAACGTCGGAAATGGCGGCATTACTCTCTGTGCCCGAGACGTTTATCACTCTGATATTCTCACTTGATGCGTACTCGGTATCCGTGACAAGATAGGTTATAACCGAGCTGTTGGTGTCAAAATACTCCTGAGCCGTGCCGAGTGCCGAGGTATAATCAGCCTCGGTGTAGCCGCATTCAAGCTCCGAGAGATATTTTTTCGCATCCTTTTTGCTTTCCGTGCCCTCAAAAACGGTAGCGGTAACGTCACCGACCCAGATAAGGGAATAACGGCTTCCGTCGGTAGAGGAATCTATAATATCCTCTATTTCTCCCTTGGCACGCTCGAAGCGCGAGCTGCCGTCCCTCTCGGTATTCATACTTCCCGAGGCATCAAGGATAAAGCAGTATTCGTTCGCGGAATTCGGCACGGTTATGATAGGATGCGCAACGATAAGCGATATCAGCGCAACCGACACCGCCTGCAAAATCAGGCTGATAATACCCGCAAGCGGGCTGATCGGACGTTTTCTTTTCAGAAATCGCTCGCTCAGTGTCCAAAGATAGGTGGTTGAAACCGTTTGCTCCGCATATTTACTTTTTATAATGTAGATCAGGATGAGGATCGGAATACCGATAAGCCCCAAAAGTCCCAACGGATAAAGAAAACTCACTTTAAAACTCCAATATTGATCATTTTTCCGAAGAATATCTCGCTGATACTGTCCTCAGCAGAGGCAAGCATATACGAGGCTCCGCGAGCTGCGCAGTAATCCTCAATGCGTGACGTAACGTATCTCAGCGCATCCTTGTACGCCTTTACTATTTCGCGGTCTATATTTTTTCTGTAGTAGCGCGAGCGGTCCTCCGAGTCGAAAAGATGCATCTTTCCGCGCAGCTGAGGATTCATTTCCTCTCGCGAGAGTATCTGTATGCACAGTATGTCTCTTTTTCTGTCTGCAAGAAAATCTATCGCATCCTCGAAATTGTTATCCGTAAGATAGTCGGATATTATAACCGAAAGCCCGTCTCCCCTGCCGACGGATGAGGGCAGTATCGCTTCGCTGATGCGACACTCGCCGTCAAAGGTGATACCGCCGAGCTTTCCTATCTCGGCAAGATAAGTCTCCTTGCCAACCATGGATGAGATTATTTCCTTGACCTCACCGCCCGAGATGGCATAAACCGAGACCCTGTCCATCTCCGAGACCGAGATATACGCTATTGCCGCAGCAAGCTTTATTGCCTGCTCTGCCTTTTTCTCGTCTCCGTACTGCATCGAACGGCTGGCATCAATATATATTCTCGTATGCATTTGGCGCTCATCGTAGTAAAGCTTCTGATAAAGCTTGTCAAAGCGAGCGTAAGCGTTCCAGTCGATCTTCATAATATCGTCGCCCGGCATGTAGTCGCGGTAATCCGCGAACTCGGAAGAGCTTCCGAGCTTTTTACTGCGGCGCAGACCGCCGAACATGCCCGCGATATTGTTTTTCAGAAGAGACTGCACCGCCTCTATCTCGGAGAGCAGCTCTTCGTTGATAATAAGCTTATTCATATCGGCTTACTTTACTTTCGTCTCTTTGAGAAGCATCGCAATAACGTCATCCACTGTAAGATGCTCGTTGACAGCGGCATAATTTATCTTGATCCTATGGCGCAGAACGGGTGCTGCGAGAGCATTTATATCCTCATAGGATACGTTGTAATTTCCGTTTATCAGTGCGCGTACCTTTGCAGCGGTAACGATAGCCTGCGCTGCTCTCGGAGATGCACCGTACTTTATGTATTTCTTAGCCGTAGCTCCCGAACGCTCAAGCTCGGGGTGAGTTCCCGACACTATGCGTATTGCGTAGTCGATCACCTCGTCTATTACGGGAACTGTTGCGGCAAGTGCTCTCATTTCAAGAATGTCAGCACCGTTTACAACAGCCTCGGCACTCTCAGCCATTGTTACCTGTGTCATTTTGACTATATCCACAAGCTCGTCATTCTCGGGGAAGGTCATTATAAGCTTGAACATGAAGCGGTCCATCTGAGCCTCGGGGAGCGGATACGTACCGTCCTGCTCAATGGGGTTCTCGGTTGCAAGAACGAAGAACGGCTCCTTTATTCTGTAAGTCTTTTTACCTACAGTTACCTTGTGCTCCTGCATTACCTCAAGCATCGCCGACTGCGTTTTGGGGGTTGCGCGGTTTATCTCGTCGGCAAGCACAAGATTTGCGAATATGGGGCCTGAACGGAACACCGTGTTCATTTTGCCGCTCTCGTCCTTTTCTATAACGTCGGTACCTGTAATATCCGTAGGCATGAGGTCGGGGGTGAACTGTATTCTTGAGAACGGAAGCGAGAGTGTACGGCCGAGAGAGCGTACAAGGCGCGTTTTACCCACTCCGGGAACACCCTCAAGCAGAACGTTACCGCCTGCTATTATTGCAATTATTACGTTGTCTATTATCTCACTCTGACCTACAACGTCACGGCGAAGCTCGCTCTTTATCTTTGATATTTTTTCGCTGAATGCAGCTACCTTTTCCTTGTTTTCCATCACTTTATATACCTCTCAATTATTTTTTTCTTCATCGTCATAGTAAAGCTTGTCGAAATATTTCGCGATAAATTCCTTGATAGCATCGGAGAGCGTACGCTCTTCAAGCTCGGTGGATTTCAGCGAGTCGTACCCCGCGAGCAATTCACCGTAGGAAACGTGCTCGTCGGTTTCGGGATCAAGCACGGCATCGTCGCTTCCGTAAACAACCTCACCCGAGCCCTTACCGCCGTCGGTTATCACCTCGTCCTCGCGCTCCTCGTAGTCTCCCCCTGCGGCACCTGCCTCGGTATCGTCCGAATATTTCAGCTCATCGGGCAGCTCATCCTCGGTAATTCCGAAAATGTACATCAGCTCGTTATTGGTATCGTTTGCAACCGTACGGTTGACGTATTGCACGCTGAGTATCACCGAAAGCCTCTCAGCGGAGCTGTCAAACACAGCGCCGAGTGCGGACCTTGCCTCGTCCTCCGTCTCACCGTCAAGCGATGAGGACAGCTCGGAAAGTGCCTCGGCAAGCTCGTTAAGTGCGATATACAGCTCATCCTCGGCATCAACGTTTGAGGTGGAAAGAGCTCTCGTTATTCCCGATGAGAAGCTTCGAAGCTCATCAGAAATACCCTCATAGGTGAAGCTTGCCTTCAGCTCCTCATATTTGCTTTCTATTATCGGGTCACTGAGAGAGCCGAGCGCCTCACCGTATTTTTTTACCTTGGGATCAGCCGAGGATACAAGCGAGCCTGCAGTCTTGCTGAATGAATTCAGCTCATCCGCAACCGTGTCGATAACTATCATAGCGTCTATGACGCGCTCTTTCATTCCGGGAACCGTCTTTATCGGCTCAAGATCAGCTATAACCAGTTCAAGCTCCTGTATTATACCGTCTTTTCCGCTCTGCTGCATATCCGATGCCCGTACCTCTTCTATAAGAGCTCTGAGTGCCGATACGTGCCATGACGTCAGCTCCCATATCTCGGGTGCGGGGCCGCCGTCATCATCCCGCGAGGGCGGCGCCTTACTCGGCACAAGAGCCGCCGAGATCACAAGGCATGCGGCAACGACGGGCAGTATCATAAGCAGCCATAAACGGTATGGGAACAGTCTGTCCCGACATCTCTTTCCGAGAACGTCCTCCGCGTCCTCCCTTTGCATATCTATCAGCATGCCCGAGCTACCGCGGAAAGCAAGCATCGTTTCCGCCCTTTGCCCAAGCGAGAGGCTTCTGTCCAGCCGCCTTGCCGCCCGTTTTTCGGTAGGCAGGGTCAGGGGCAGTGCTATCGCAGCCACAGCGCACGCTGAACAAAGCCCGACTGCAACAGCTATTCCAACCGAAGCCTCACCGACGGCAAGCTTAGCTATCAACACGTAAGCTGCCGCAGCTATTACTCCGAGGGAGCATGCCGAGCCTATCACAGCGATAAGTATCACCGCAAGCTGCTTTTGCAGGAGGGCCTTAAAATTTTTACCCATAATAAAACCTTTCAAAATATTTAAAATACTTATTTAAGTAGGATATCATATATTTGATTTTTTGTCAACCTATAAAATATGAACAAAGCTCCGATAACGAAAAAGGGCAAAAAGAGGCGGCTGTCTCATTAAGAATTTATGAAAACCGGAGAAATCATAGAGGAATGAAGTAAAAATATTCCTTAATCGGATATAAAAGCAGTGGCGAGACAGAAATTTCTTTCTACCCCGCCAATTTTGTTTTCGTTTACGCCTAAATGCGACAGTCCCCTGCTTAAAGCTTATATTTCTTCGACCTTTATAAGGCTGGTTTTTCCCGACTGACCGGAGGTATCACCGCCCGTAATTACTATTTTTTCGCCGGCACTCAGCGAAAGCTCTTGCTTCGCTATCTTCTTTGCCGTATAGAAAAGCACGTCGGTAGAGTTAAAGGTTTCGCAAACAGTGGGTATTACTCCCCATGAAAGCGCGAGCTTTCTCCAAGTGCTTTCGTTGGTCGTGAGACCTATGATCGGCACGGGTGAGCGGAAGCGCGATACCATTCTTGCCGTCATTCCCGAAAGCGAGCAGGCAACGACTGCCTTTGCGCCGAGGTCGATAGACATAGCGCAGGTCGCGTGAGAGATAGCGTCAACCGAATTCTTTATCTTGAACTCGGAATTGTAGAACAGCTTGCTGTAATCAATGCTCTCCTCTGTGGTCTCGGCTATCTTAGCCATGGTCTTTACCGCCAGTATCGGGTACTTGCCGGCAGCGGTCTCACCCGAAAGCATGATCGCGCTCGTTCCGTCATAAACCGCGTTTGCAACGTCGGATATCTCAGCACGGGTAGGCCTCGGATTGTGTATCATAGACTCAAGCATCTCGGTTGCCGTGATAACTCTCTTACCGAGCAGGCGGCATTTTGTGATAAGCTGCTTCTGCATTGTCGGCAGCTGCTCGAAGGGTACCTCAACGCCCATATCACCCCGCGCTATCATGATACCGTCGCAAAGCTTGCAGATATCCTCAATATTGTCAAAGCCCGACTGATTTTCTATTTTCGCGATCAGCTCGACTCCCGACGCACCTATCTCGTTCAGATACTCGTGAACGTCATGCAGGTCCTGCTGATTTGATACAAACGAGCAAGCGATATAATCAACACCGTTTGCAACACCGAAGGCGATATCCGCCTTATCCTGATCGGAGAGGTATTTCTGCTTCATGACCTTGCCGGGGAAGCTCATGCTCTTGCGGTCCGAAAGCTCACCGCCGCAAACAACGCGGCATATTATTTCGCTGCCCTCAATACTCTCAACCGAGAACGAAAGCAGTCCGTTGTTGAGCAGTATGGTATCTCCCGCCGTCAGCTCCTCGTTGAGATGCGGATAGCTTACCGACACGCGCCCAGAGTCTCCGACCACGTCCTCGGTGCAGAATACGAAGCGATCACCGTCAGAGAGCGTTACCTTTCCGTCACGGAAGGTTTTTATACGGTATTCGGGGCCCTTTGTATCAAGCATTATCGCAATAGGCAGCCCGAGCTCAGCGCGAACGCTCTTTATCGTATCTATACGCCTCTGATGCTCCTCATGTGTGCTGTGCGAGAAATTCAGCCTCGCAACGTTCATTCCCGCACGGCAAAGTCCGCCTATTATCTCAGCGGTCTCGCTGGCAGGTCCTATTGTACAAACGATTTTGGTTTTACGCATTTTATTTTCTCCCTTTTCAAAGCGCAGATATTTTTATACGCTAACAATTGTACCACAGCGCGAGAATAAAATCAACACCCAAGCACTAAAATTTAAAAACAGGTTTTACGCACATTAAACATTTTTAACAATTTATTTTTAAAATATTGACTTATATTGTGAGATATGCTAAAATCATAAATAGCGAAATGCAGAAAGGATGATGTTAATTGAAGCTTATAATAGACGGATATGAAATAAACGCTACGCCGGGCAAAACTCTTCTCTCGCTCGTGCGCGAGCTTGGAATGATAAGCGGAAAGCTTTCACACGACCCGATAGCCGCAAAGATCGCGGGCGAGGTTTTCACTCTTAATTATATTCCCCTCCGAGAAAAGGACACCGACGAGGAGCGCGAATCCATACGCAAGGCAATGGCGGCATCGGGCGGTGTAATACGCCTGCTCCGCTACAGCGACCCCACGGGGCGTGATGCATACACGCGCACAGCGCAGTTTGTGATTTTCCTTGCAATGAACCGCCTGTACCCCGGTGCGAGAGCAAAAATGAGCTGTAACGTCGGCTCAGGGCTCTATTTCAAGGTCGAGGGCGCGGAAAGCTTCTCTGCCGAACGCCTACGTGCCGAGGTTGCAGACATAGTAAATGCCGATATTACGCTGAGGCGCCGCCGCGTTACCACGAAGGAGGCGGTGGAATACTACCGCGAGCGTGGACAGGATGACAAGGCAGCCCTGCTCGCCTATCGCGAGATGCCTACGATAGACCTTTACGAATATGAGGATTTTGCCGACTATTTCTACGGGGAAATGGCTCCCTCAACCGGCTTTTTGCGCGTTTGGGATATTGTCGGTGTGCCTGACGGATTTATGTTTATCTACCCCGACGGCAAGGATAACGACAAGGTTGCACAGAAGCCCGATCTGCCAAAGCTGCTCTCCGTTTACAAGGACGGTAAGCGTTGGGGAGAGCTTATGGAATGTGAAACGGTTGCCGATCTCAACGAGCTTGTCGAGGGCGGTAAGATACGCGAGCTGATACGTGTAAACGAGGCTTTGCATGAGAAGAACTACTCCCGCGTTGCCGATATGATATGCGAGAGAGCCTCTCGGGCAGTTCTGCTCTCAGGCCCCAGCTCCTCGGGCAAAACCACCTCGGCAAACCGCCTTGCAACTCAGCTGCGCGTGCACGGCAAAAAGCCTATCCTTATGAGCCTTGACGATTATTATATAGACAGAGATAAGCTCCCCACGTCACCTGACGGCAAGGTGGATCTTGAACATATAAACACGATAGACACAGAGCTTTTCAGAGAGCATCTCAACGCCCTTCTATCGGGCGATGAGGTCGAGATACCGAGCTTCAATTTCAAGCGCGGCGTGCGTGAGTGGGTCGGTCATAAGCTTCGCCTGTCTGACAGCTCGGTCATAATAATCGAGGGTCTGCACGCCCTTAACCCGGCACTTTTGCCGAGCGGCATCGACCCCTCGCTTGTATTCAAGCTGTACGTTACTCCCCTGCTCCCCCTCAATCTTGACGACCACAACCGCATCCCCGCAAGCTATCTGCGCCTGCTCCGCCGCACGGTGAGAGACTTTGAGGGCAGAGGCTCCTCGGTAGAGAAAACTCTTTCGATGTGGGACTCGGTACGCCGCGGTGAGGAGCGGTGGATATTCCCCTATCAGGAGAATGCCGACTATATCTTCAACAGCTCAACGCTCTATGAGCTTGCAGTGCTCAAAAAGCACATCTTCCCGCTTCTTCTTGCAGTGCAGCCCGAGGAGGAGTGCTATGACGAGGTGCGCGCCATAGTCAAGATACTGAACTTTATCCACGCGGCTGACGTAGACGATGAAATTCCGCCGACAAGCCTCGTGCGTGAGTTCATCGGCGGAAATTCTTTCTATAGAAAATAACAGTTTTTTGAAGCTCAGTTTTTCAAGAACGTATAAGTGCCACTTGTGAGCGTGTCGGGTACGGCATCTGCTATCGAGTAGCCGACAGGGGCACGTAAGGATGCCGAAATACCGAGAGGGAGAGTGAGGTAGAGAGATATTCTGCCGTCGCTCTCCTTTTCCCATCTTACACGCACCTCGCCGCACACGCTGTCATGGTGTGCCTCGGCAAAGCTCATATCCGAGGGGAAGGTTGGAGCTATAAGCACGGTATTTGCGCCAAGCCCATCGGGATTTATACGTATTCCGGCAAGGTATTCTATCATAAGAGCGGAAATATCACCGAAGAAATGGTGGTTAAAGGAATTCTCCGAGGGAACTATTTTCTCGGTAAGTGTGGTATATCCCATTTCTATCATGAAGCCGTAAGAGGGCGGATCGGGTCTCGTTATAAGCTTTACGGCCAAGTCCTGATAACCGTAGTCGCACAGCACGCGGAACATGACCCGCGCTCCGAGAACACCCGTTGTAAGGTGATCGTCCTTATCGTGAATATACTGCAAAAGCAGCTTCAACGCTGCCTCTCGCTCGGCATCCGTGTCAAGTATTCCGTAATATATCGCCATTGTCTGAGAGGTCTGGCAATCTCCGTGCATACGCACCGTTTCCCTGTCCTCAATAAGATGCTCTCTTATTGATTTTTTCAGGGCGGCGGCAAAGCCGTCACAATATTCGGCTTCAAGCTCCATGCCGAGCTGCCTGAAAAGATATGCCGCCTGAATTCCCATGCTGTAGGAAATGATACTGTCCGTGATAATATTCGACGGTCTCGGTCCGGGGGAGCACCAATCTCCGAGTCCTATGGGAAGCAATCCGCGCTCGTCCATGCGTGTGCGAAGATAGTGCAGATATCGGAGCATTGCGGGCGCCGCTTCTCTTGCCGCGCGCAAGTCACCGCGCAGGCGTGCCGATATATACGGCAGGTGTATGAGAGCCTGATCCCATGCAGGGCCGTTACAGCCGCTATGCCCCCATTTACCCGTAGGCACGATACCGGGCAAAGCACCGCGATAGGTGAGTGCGCGGCAAAGACACTTTATCCACATAAGGTAATTGTCCTCGGGCGCAAAATTCATCGTAGTCTGCTCGGCTGAGAGTGCAGCATCGGCTGTCCAGCCGTTCTTTTCTCTGTGTGGGCAATCCACGGGGAAATGCAGGAAATTCGACACGGTAGAGCGTCTTGTCATCTCCTGTAGCGTATTGAGCGTCTCGTTTGATGAAACGAAATCTCCTCGCGAGCCGAGATCGGTGAGGGATGAGTGAGAACTCGCTCGTCCGCCTCGGTGACTGTGTACTCACCGTCGATTTTAACCTCAAGCGCAAAGGAGAGCTTCGGGGCACTGTCATATTTGTTCTTATCGAAAGACCAGATAAAGCCGCCGAATGCATTCTGCATACCGTTTCCGAGAATAAACGCTATGGTATTCTCACCGTATACGAGATAAGGAAGAATATCGTAAAAATCGTAAGGAAGCACCTGGTCGGGGTTTACTATATAGGGCGAGAGCCTACCCCCGTGTAATGTTTTTACCGTTCACGTACAATTCATAGAAGCCAAGGCCGCACACGGTAAGCTTTGCCGATTCGGGGAGCTTTTCGAAAACCAGATCGCGGCGAAGATAGGGTGCATGAACACTCTTTGTAAGGCTTGCACGCTCAGCGGTTGCGGAAATGAACTTTGTTGAAAACAGCATAATATATCCCCCTTAGTGATATTCCGTATCAAAAAATATATGCCTGCCGAAGGATGAGAGCATGAGCATTGCCGCATGCAGCTTGCAAGTAGCCTCGGCAACCGATATCTCATTGCGACTGAAGCGTATGTAAAGCACACCGCCCTCGCGGTCAAGCTTCACACCGAAGCGCGAAAGCAGCGGTGCTACCTCATCGGTATAGCTCTCACCCCCGATGAAGTACTTATAATAATCGGAAAAGTTTTCGTCCGTCTGTATTCTGCAAAAATGGGTTCCGTCGGGATAAAAGATAAAATTAACGCCCTCGCCCTCAAGGAAAGTGCCTGTACGTATATACACGGTACCGTTTATCTCGCGGCACTCATACATCATGCCGACGTCTTTCATAAGAGTGTCAAATCTGCCCATTTCCCTCACCTCTCATTCTACGTAATTCGCCACGGGTATAGGGTATAAGGTCTAAATTCGATATGAGCGTTACTATCTTCAGCATATTCGATATAGCCGAGCGCACGAAATACCCGTCTCTTTCGTAAAACGTATGCGTGATGATCCTGCCTGACTCAAGCGTATAGCTTCCGACCTCTGAGATAAGGTCTCTTATCCTGCCCGAATAAGCTTCAAGGCTGCCAACCTTTTTCGATAGCTCAAGGGTAGCTCTTCCGCCGTCACTGATAACGATGCACTTTCCGTCATCGAAGAGGGTCAGGCAAAGCGGCACTGAGGTAGCGCCTCTGCTGCGCGAGAGCTGCCATGGCAGATAGAGCTTAACACCGCCCTCACATTCACATGCCCGCACGTCACTGCTTATCAGCGTACGAAGAAAATCCGCACGCACGGGCGGTACCTCGTCCCGCCCGTGATAGAGAATATATTCACTGTAATCCATATTATTAACTAAGGAATATTTTGTACGCTATAAATCCGAGAACACCGTAAATTATAATGTTGCTGATAACGCTTAGGAATGAGTCTTCGGTCTCAATCTCAACCGAGAGAGAGTAAGGTACTGCGCGCACCTCCGAGACTGAGCCCGATACGGTATACTCTGTTCTGATGGTCTTTGAATTACCGGATGTAAGCGACTCCGAGGGATAGGATACGAGCTCCTCATGCAAAAGCTCTCCGCTCTCACCGTAAAAATACAGCACGTATTCGAAGCCTGCGGCATCGGTATCCGACGGATTGGAGATCCTGACGCTGACGTCAACACGGCTCGTGTCCTCATTGGAATCATAGACAATAGTCGGTGCGTTGCTTATCTCTGTATATATTCCCCCGTCAAGCTCCGAGGCACAGCCGACAAGCGGCAGCGCACATATAACCAAAACTGCGGCAATTGCCGTTATTCGTAAAATCGTTTTTCTCATATCAATCAAAGAACAGACCCCAAAGAACTCCGCCGACGAAGCACAAGCCTATAATTCCCGCTACCGTCCAGCCGATGCTGAAGCCCTGACAACCCTCCTCTTCGTCTTCTTCTGCTTCAATGACAGTCACGGAATAAGGAACCGCATAGACGTCGGCAACGTTGCTGAGAACGTTACCCGAATCATTGAATACCATTTCCTCATAATGCACACTACCCGGCTCGATATATGAGGTGACAGTTCGTGTCTCGGTATGTAAAAGTGCGTTCTCATTGTTATAAAATCGGAGAACTACCGAACATTCGGTCACTTGGAAGCTCTCCTCTCTGTTGTCTACCTCAACGCACACGCGCAGAGAAGTAGCATCCATATTGGGATTGTAGAGCTGGTCTACCGAATACACCTCCGTGCTTATACCGCTGAAGTGCTCACTGTCGGCACACGAGGCGAAAAGCAAAACGTAAAGTGCCGCAAAGAACGTAAGGAACATTATTGATAAGATACGTTTTTTCATAACCTGATAAACAAACCTCCACAGAAATTACAAAAGCATGAAATGTAAAATAAAGAATACTGCCGAAAGCGAGGTAAAGAGTATCACCGATACCGTGCCCGTTATTTTAAGAGCAATGCTTCCCTCGACCGATACGTCTGCAAAGCGATAGGTGACGGCGCTTCCCCTAGACACAACGTGTTGCTCGTATATTACGTTCAAGAAATAGGCGAGGAAGCCAAGCACTGCGGTAGCGATCGCTGCTATACCGAGGCACAAAAGGGGCTTACCGGTAAGGTACTCCAAGAAACCGAGCAGCACGAAGAAGAAGCCGATAACGGTAAACGGAACACCGATCGCCTGCATTATATTGTAATTCGAATGATCGTAAATCCGCTGAGCGAAGAGCATAATACCGAGAATGAACGCCATACTGCCTATGATGCCGAACGCAAGATATAGCGAGTCGGTCCTGCTGAGCAATATCACGAACACCGATGCAATTACTCCGAGTACACCCGAGGTAATGGAAACGCACAGCTTGCTGATATTAAGCCATATTATCGCATTTGAAGCAACAAACGCAGCAAATGCTGCCACGGTGATCGCCGCAATAATTCCTTTTGTCGGCATAACAAGGAAAATTATGCCGAGCATCAGAAATCCGAGTATAATGTAATAGAACGGATAAACCGAGCCGTCACGCTCCGAGGAGGAGTGTATCAGAGGGTATATATACGCAGCACCGACAACGAGATAAGCAATGCCGAGGATGAGGTTTCTTGCCGATACAAAGTACGCGGCATAGCCGAATACGGCAGCAAAATACATTGTTATCGCAGCTACCATAAAGAATACAGTACCAAATTCGTCATCCCAGGTAATGAACATTATCATAGCTACAAGCGTTGCAATGCAAACGCATGATGCACATATACCTATAAAGAGTAGGGCGTTACCGAAAGCGAATGATAAAAAGCCCACTGCCGCCAAAGGCAAACCGATTATAACGGCTCCCGTTCCGATATACTTCATGACGGTCATATCAGAAATAAAGCCGAATATGATCAATACCGCACCGATAAGAACAACCGATGAGCATATTATTCCGATAAGGAGCATGGCACGTACACCTGCGGAACTTGTCAGATACTGAGACTCGCCCGGCTGCGGCTCTTCGGGCAACGGCTCGCTCGGTACGTACTCGCTGAACGTTATATCCTGAGGCACAAGCGTCAAGCTTTTAAGCTCACCGTAGGCAACGTCTGAGCTGACCTCAAAATCAAAGCTGAGGACAGCCCCGGGAAAGATCTCGGTATCTGCCGAGAGCATCTGCTCGCACAGTACATCACCGCCCTCGGCAAAATAACGCACAAGGCACCGAAAGTCGCTTACCGTATGCTCGGCACCGTTTGAAACGGTGAGCGAGAGCGAATAGCTCTCCGTGAGCGGATCATTCGCAAACGTTGGATCGAAGCTTACCTTCGCGGGATCTGCAGATATGCTTTCGCATGACGTAAGCGTTAGCGCAAAGCTAAAAATCAAGAGCACGGAGCATATAAATGTAAATAATTGTTTTCTTTTAGGCATAAAAATCAACTCCGCACATTATCAGAAAATAAAATACAAGGAAAGAAAAACAGTTGCAAGAACTACCGACAACAAAGCCCATGACAAGCCTGTTATCATAAGAGACTTTGCCGCTATATTTGATATTTTATAGTTTATTATACCGTATTTTTTATGTAATGCATACCAGATAAGGAACGCTGTGCCGACCGCCACCGATACTCCTGCCCCGATACCGAGCGAAAGAAGTGGCAGAGAGGTTATTGCGGCAAGCACGCTCGAGAGAAGCAGGAAGAAGCCGACGGGCATAAGAGGAACGGCAAGCGCCTGTCTTGCGTCCGTGCTCCATATATTTACGACTCTGTCGATAAAGAACATAACGCCCTCTGTGATAAGCAGCACACCAAAATATCCGACCGAAGCCCACGCACCGCAGGCAACACCGAGCAGCATCCCTGCGGATAGCGCAACGCCTATGCAAGCACCGTGCGTAATGATGGAAAAGGCATTCGGAAGATCCGAGCTTAACATCATCTCAGAGAAAGCAAGCGCGATGACAGAGCCGAGTGCAAGACCGTAATAGTAGCCCCCGAAAATATACTGCGCCAAAAGCGACGTACCAAGGAGGAATAACGCTATAGTCAGCACGTAAAGAAACAGCCCGATACCCCCGAGAGAAGAGCTTCCGTCTTTTGCAAGAACAAAGATTATGATACCCGATACAAAAAGCGCGAGTATTCCGAGGATCAGGAGCCTTGCCGCTGCAAAATGTACGGCGAACGCCGCGATGGAAAGAATGAGGCATGCACCCGCGAGCATCGCAAAGAAGCGCAGAAATCCCGAGTCAAACGACATTTTTTGAAGAATTAAATAAAGCGCACTGACGATTACCGAAGCCGCAGCAAGTACGGTTGCCAAAACCAGCCACACGTTGCCGAGAAAATAGGTTAAATATCCTCCCGCTGCACCGATAGCAGCGAGTGTCGCCACACCCGTCAGTACGTATTCAAGCACGATCAAGGGTGTTTTAGTGGGTACGAGCGAGGTTTCGATAAAGAATATTAAAAACAGCGCGATAAGAAATAGCGCACACGAAGCAATACCGAGAGCAAAATATACCTTTATGCCCCGTGGCGTGCTAAGCTGTGCCGCATCGCCTGAGGTCTGTTCGACAGTCTCAGCTCCGCCGTCTCCCTGTGATTTGGTATCGGAAGAGAGCGGCATTGCCTCATCCCTCGCGGCATCCTCCGTCCTGGAGCAGCCGAAAAGCAGAGCAAGACTTAATATCAAGCCTGCCGCGAGGACTGAGCGCAAAAAGATAATTATAGTTTTTTTCATCAAAAATCAAGCACCTCAGAAGAGTAGTACCAGTATTACAACGGTGAGAACTATGCAGATAATTCCTCCGATAAGCATACCCCAGCCCTCTTCGGAATCTATATCGCCCCAATCAACAAATTCGACAACGGCGCATATTATATCAAACACACCGCCAAAAGCGAATATACCTGCAATAATTACCCATATCCACGCACCAATGCCCCAGGTTGAGGTATCGGTAAATACAGGCTTATCGTCATCGGGCGTTGCCGCTCCGAGCTCCATTGATACGGGAACCACGGAAACGTACGCCACGTTGCCGTAAATACCGTCAATATTTCCTATATGCCCCTCGCTGAATAACAGCTCGAAGCTCACCGTCTCCCCTGCTTCAAGAGGTGAGGTGTAGTTACGCTCACGCGCCTCAAGCAGGTTGTTATTGACGTCATAGAAGCGAACGCAGTAAACGAACTGTTCAATACAGCAGTTGCTGTTATTGTTTCTTACAGTAAAGTCCATCCAAACGTCACTCCTGTTCTTTGCGCTGTCATACTCTATGTTGTTGCAATAAGCACTGATTGAAACTCCCTTGACGGATTCATCACTGCCGCAGCCCACAAGCGAGAGCGAAAGCGAAAGAAGCAGTATTAGCAAGCCGATAAATGAGGATAAACGTTTTTTCATTTTTCAAATCTACCTTTAACTAGAAGAAGAATACGAAGTGGACGAACAGTATTATAAGTGCAGGAGCGAGGAATATTATAACACCGCCTACTATAGCATCGGTATCACCCTCAGCACCTAAGCAGCAGAGGAAGAACAGAATGAGAAGAATTGCAGCGATAATAACCCAGAACCAGGTCCAGAAGCCCCAGGTTGAATTATCCGCGGCAGAGGAAGAGGATGACGAGCCCTCGTCATAAGGCTCGGCTGAAAGCTCCATTGAGACGGGAACTACGCGTACGTCAGAGACAGCGCCCGCAATAGCGTCCGAGCCTGTAAAGCTTGCCGTTATGTACTGATAGTCGTCAGGCGGAATATTATCGTCCCGGCTCATAGTTCTTGACGCTATTCTGTTACCGTACTCGTCGACAAAATAAATTTTATACGTAAAGCTGAGAAGCTCGTACTCATGGTTCCTGTTATACGCCGTTATTCCTATACTTACGTTTGTGGTGTCGGACTCGGGCGAGTAATAGCAGGAGTCAAGCTCGTAATCGAAGCCAACGCCGCGCAAATCGCTCGAATCATCACCGCAGCCGGCAAGCGAAAGCACCGTAGCAGCACATGTAAATAGCAGCGCAATGACTGCAAATATCCGTTTTTTCATACCGTCCTCCGATATCAGATTAAATGAATATGCATACTATAACGGCAATAACACCGCCTATCATAAGCACGTAGCTGAGAGCCGCCTTGAACTTCTCATCGGGATAATTAGCCATCCAGCTTGGGCCTATGTAGGTTCCGTCATAGAAGTATGCGTTGTAGAAGAACACGATACCGACAACTACCGCAGCAATCGAAATCAGAATTCCGATAATATTCACAAGTCCGAAGTCTCGGTCGGACGAAGAGGAAGAATCGTCATCGGAAGCGGCATCGTAAGGAACGACCGTCATAGAAACGGGAACGACCGAAACTCTCGCTACCTCACCCATAACCGAGTAGTTAAGCCCCCTGGAGTAGTGATTATATCCGGGATAAACGTTTGCATCCGTTACCTCATAATCCGAAGCCGTATAAATCAGCCTGCCCGAAAGATCGAAGAAGCAAACCTTAAAGGTATAATCTTTAACCACGTAATCCGATTCATTGTTATAGCAAATAACGGAAAGCCGTACCTGTGTTTTATTCAACGTCGAGTCGTATTGCACGGAATAATCATCATCACGCTCAAGGGTGATACCGTTTACCCCTGTATCAGAGCCGCATGAGCTGAGGACGGTCATTCCTATAGCGCATATAAGCGCAAGAAGTAATAAAGCTGTAATTCTCTTTTTCATTTTGTCGAACTTCTTTCCTTATTATATATTAAAGCTTGATCTTGAAATCCTCAAGACATTCCTTGTGGTAATCCATAATTCGCCTCTCGCACGTTACCGTGTTCTTACGCTCGGCAGGTATCGGCGTTATGGTTATCACCTTGTTTATGCCCTCGAAGATCTGGCAGTGCGTTATTGCCATTATGGCAATGGGGTTGCCTGCCTCGCGGCGGCTTTTTCTCATTTTTTCGATCATCGCACTGAAAAGAGCCTTATTTTTCGCATCGAGATTGTTAAGCGGCTCATCCATAAGAATGAGCTTTGCCCCCATTATCTCAGCCTTGATTATTCCCGAGATAAGATTGAGCATTTTTTGCTGACCTCCCGAAAAAGAGGTCGCTTTTTTATACTTGAAAGCAAGATATCCGCAGGTAAAGGAATTTGATGCCTGGAGCACGTCGCGGAAATAATACTCCGCAAGAGCGCGTGCCGCCTTTATCTTCTCGTTCTTTTCGGCTGCGGTAAAGCCTTTGTCCTCATTTATTGCAACGAGGGTAGGCTGGAGTATTGCCGACATTGCGGATGCCCATGAGGGGAATTTTTCTTCCTGGGTTATGTTTACTACCGTCCGAAGCAGCTTCGAGCGGTCATATCCCCCCGCAAAAATATCCTTTTGCGCAAGCTCTCCGTCACGGTAGAACATGCTGCCTCGCACGTGTCCGCAGTAGCTTATTGCCTTAGTCGGCGCGAATATTTTAAGAAACGTTGATTTCCCTGAGCCGTTGTTACCCTTTATGATAACAAAATCGTCAAGCTCAATATCGAAATTTCCGTAGTAAATGTTTGTTTTCGTTTCAAGAAGCTGTATTACCAGATCTCTTACCGAAAGTATTACCTTCTTTTCATTCGGCATAAATGCACCCTCCTATAAATGATGACTGCGCATACAAGTACCTCGCCGGCGTATATTGCAAGGTACAGGAGCATCGGAAGTATATAGCTCACACCGTAATAGGAGAGCTTTGAAAACCATATAAGCGCGATAGCAACCGCGGGAATGAAATACCGTAGCAAAACAGTGCCAAGCACGCGAAGAAACAGCGATATCGGTCTCATCCCCCACGTTGCAAGCAGGGAAAGATCGGAGTATTTTCTGCGTCCTATAAGCAGCTCCCACAGAATAATGACGAGTGCCGAGAACACGGAAAGAAGCACAAATCCCAAAAGAAGCTCACTCTCTGCCGCTGCCGCGATATGCTTGGTGTAGATTATTTTGTCAAGGCTCATATAGCTGTCACCGTCCTTGACAAACGACAGATACGAAAATCCGTACTCGGAGCAAAGCTCCTCGCTGTATCCTATAAGTGCGATACCCTCATGCAGATACTTATCGTCAATACCCGCCGAGGCAGGCAGTGCCGCCGCTACGCGGTAGGTAACGCTTGTACCCCTTACCTCAATGACGTCTCCCACGGAAATTCCGTAAGATGAGATAAGATTTTTGCTGAGCGCACATTCGCCTGCGGCAAGAGTTCCCCCAAAGCCTATTAGGTTATCGCTGTATTTCTCGCCCTCTCTTACCATAAGAAGGTCGCAGTTTATACGCTTGTCGTATATGCCTATGTAAAGGCTGCCGTTGAAGTTGATAAAGCTCTCATCCTCCATCGGCTCTCCCGAGAACACCGCCTCATTTCGCGTTGTTGCCCCGATGCGGTCAAGCTTGCATCGGGCAGCGGAAATATCCTCGGCAAAAAAGTAGAATATAAAGTACAGACATACTGCCGAAAGCATTACGGTGAGCAGTGCGCTGAAATATTTGCGGAGCATGAACATAAGTACGTCAAGCCACGTTCCGTTATTTTGGTCCTTTTCATTGGTTTGCAATCCGCTCACCGTCCTTTGCTTTTTTCTCAGTTTAATTACTCTTCGTTTCCGCCAACGTCGTCGGTCTCAATAATTATTTTGCTGATTGAGTTTGACGAACGTCTCGGAGGAATATAATCCTCGGGGGTGGTTATAGCCGAAACGGGTGTATCGGTGGGAAAATCGTCACCGTTCTCACGAGTACCCCTTGTGGGCTTTTGCGCCGCAGTGTGGGTATCATCAGCTCCGTTATCGGTTACGTCAGCCGCCTCGGTGGGTACATTTCTACCCTCAGTGAGTACATCTTCGCCCTCTGTGGGTACATTTCTACCCTCAGTGAGTACATCTTCTCCCTCTGTGGGGATATTTTCCTCATCGTCAGGTGCCTTATCGTCAGACGACTCATTTGCGGATACGTCCGATGCATTGCCGGGCAGAAGCTCGATAACGTCTCCGTCCTCGGTAACGTGTATAATAGACTCTCCCGAGCCGCCCTCGCGCTTACCGAATACCACCTCAACGTACTTGAAGGCTGCAACCGCCGTTACGGGAACAGAAACAAGCACGGGAAGCGAGCAGAGCATAATTATCGGAACAGATATATCAAGGAAGCCCTTGCCGGTGGCGTAGCCTGCAAGCACACCCGCCGCTGCCGCTGCGACAAGCACGGGGCATGCGGTATTGATAAGAAGCTTCGATTTGAGGATGTGGCTCTTCTCCGCACCCTCGTTTGCAAGAAGTACGTCGTCGCGCACGTTCATAAACATAAGCACAAGCGCGATAAGCGAGTAAGCAACAGCCGCTGCCACAGCGATACCTACGGTGAGAGCGTCTACCTTGCTCTGAGTTGTAGTTATTCTGTCGTCAATATCCGCCATAAGATCGGATTTCTTTTCAACGTTGCCCTCTGTTTTGAGAAGAGCTGATTTTTCGGAATAGTAAGTCTCATAAGCGGTTTGCGCTATCTGATCCCATTCCTCCTCGGTTGTTCCGGGGCGTTTTTCATTCTCTGCTTTATAGTTCTTGATAAATTCCTCCTTGCTCTGCAGCTGACCAAGGGGTTTGTATGTCGCGAGCATTGAGGCACACGCACTCTCATCACCTGCATCAATAAAGCAGATAGTATAAGGTATCTCGCGTGTGAATGCCGATCTCATCTCTTCCGTAAAATTAACAAGACCGATACCGTCCTCAAGCGTGTCATAGGTAGAAGCTCTGTATATAGCCGCTACGGGGAGCATATAGCTTTTTCCGACAAGGGTAAAGCTTACCTCATCGCCGACCGCAACGCGCAGCTTATCTGCCGCAGTTTCGTCAAGCATAAGTCCGTTCTTATCGAACGCGCCCGAAACAAGCGTTTTTTCTGTGAAAAGGCTGATACCGTAGTCGTCAATATCATCCGAGAAAAGGAGTGTCAGCTCAGGAGTGGTGGATGCGCTTCTGCACACCGTTGCCATCTGTATGCAAGGGAATACGGAATTTACAGCCGCATCGTTTGCATCAAACTGCTCGATCTGCTCCGCTGACGGTGTTCTTACGACGTAGTCGAAATCCGTAAGCTTAAAGCTGCTCTGCTTTACCTCTACCACGACCTGATTGTCAATAGCAGAGATGCCGACAGCGATAAGTATCGCAACTGCGATTATGGAAATAACAACATTAAGTAAATATTTTTTCATAAAAGTTTACCTTTCAAAAGCGGATCATACCGCAATCGGACAACCGACCGATTACACTATGTTAACGGTTACAGACTCGGAATAGCTTGAGGTCTTATAGTCCGAATTCTCATTGCACGCCTGAAGCTGTATAGCGCATGGAGGCATCAAGCCGTACCGCGCTATGTAGTCACCTATATCTATCTGAATATTCTGACCTACGGAATACTGAGTTGCGTCAATGGTAATGTCGGTAAGAATATTGTCAACGACAAGTCTGTAATAGGTAGCGTTCTTAACGTGATTCCAAGTAATGAGACCGTAGTTGGAAAGGTACTGAATCTGAGGTGTTGCGATAACTACGGGGTTAATTGTAAAGGTTCTTGAAATACCGTCGCTTCCGCGAACAACCGCCTCGTCACTTGCAAAGGAAACAAGCATCTGAGAGCTTGTTGCAACGTCAACGGGGATAAGGTCTACAAGAATGGTTATGTTCTTCTGAGCATCCTTTTCCATGGGGATCTTAAAGGTAAGCTCGATTTCCTTTCTGGATGCGCCCGTCGTTGAATCGATCTCCGTTATCTCTGCCTGCTTACCTGTCTCAGCCTCTTTGATAGAGCCGTTGAGGATGTTGATATCCGCGAAGGTAAGAATAGTCTTGAACACCTGAGTTCCGTCATTATCGGCAGTAGCTGTCGCAATAAAGGAGAGCTGGAGGGTGTATCTTGTGTCAATGCTGAGATCTGTGGAAAGTATGGGAGTGATAGTTCCTCCGTCATCAACGTACTGAATCTGCTGATTAACGCTTCCTATCTCAACGGCAAGGGTATCATTATCGAGGTTTGAGTTGTCGCCAACGTTGCCTGTGTTTATGTTGCCACTGTTGCCGCTGTTATTAACTGCGGTGTCCTGCCATTTACCGGTCGTCTCGTTGTAATAGTAGGTTTTGGTGTCAGAACCGCAGCCGACAAGAGCTACAAGGCAGGTAATTACCATCATCAGTGCGATGATCTTCTTGAATGAGTTTTTCATAATAAATAAAAGTCTCCTTTATTTTTCCCAAGTATAATTGATTGTTCTTGTTTCAAAATCGTTTGAGGGCGGATAGAGTACTATCGTTATCTCCATTTTATCCGCTATCTTACCGCCTAGGTTGTAGTAAGCCTTTTGAAGCTTGTTGGTAAGATTTCCGTTCGTGGAGGTTCTGATCTTCTCGCCTGCCGCATAGTAGACAATGGTTATATCATACTTTACGTTCTCTATATCGGTATCGAGATAAATGTTTGCATATCCGTTTCCGGAATCGGCTACCGTTATTGAAGCCTCTACGTTAGTTATGTAGAAAGGCTCAGACTCGGCAGAGCTTATTGAGGTTACACCGTCGCCAACGTTTCTTGCCGTTACGGTGAAATATCCCTCTCCCAGGTTGGAAACGTTACCGTCGAATGCCTCTCCGTTAAGATAAAGCTGAGAGCTTCCGCTGTCATCCGTAACGTAGACCGTCTTACTCATAGGATCATAATCGATAGCGGGCACCGCAAGCTTTGAGAAGGTTACGGGGTTGGACATCTCCGAATCAAGCACGTAGCCGTTATCACCCTTGAACTTTGCCGTTACGGAGTACGTATTGGGTTCTACTATATCAATGATCTTTCCGTTAAACACCTCACCGTTGAGGTAATATTCAACATCGTAGCCCTCCTGTACGACCAGCGCGTTATCCGCAATGGTAAGCATCGGTGTCGGAAGCTTCTTTACAGTAATAGGCTCGCTCTCGTCGGAGGCTATCTCACCGTCAGCGGTCGGGAAGCGCTTCGCTGTGATCTTATAATCAACACCGGGCTGAGTTATCGCAGCTGCAAGATCACCGTCAAACTCCACACCGTCAAGGTAGAACACAACGCCTGATTCATTGCATATTACCGTTCTGTTGCTGACTATCAGCTGAGGAGTAGTGAGCTTTCTTATTATAACGCTCTTATCGGTGTATATAACGGTTCCGTCATAAACAACGCTGACCTTTATATCGTTTGCGCCGCCGACAAGGGGACGTGCGATATACGCGTTCTTCGCTTCAAGCTCATCACCGTTAAGAGTTACGCGGTAGCTCTTCGCACCGGGGACCTCGGTCCACACTATGCGCTCGTCCTCCCACTTTATCTCCGTAACGCCAACGCGCTTTTCAAAGCTGAGCTTCTTCGATGCGGGAGAGTCGCTCCAGCGCGACTCGGTAGCCTTTGCAGTTACGATGACCTCGTATGCGCCGACTGCAAGATTGGAATCAACAGTATACTGAGTTGCATCGGAGATTTCGGGATCGTCTATTATATTACCGTCGGTATCGCGAAGCTCAAGAAGATACTTGCCTGCTCCCTCAACGGCATCCCAGGAAATAGTTCCGTTGTCAAATTTAAGTGTAGGAGCAGCGAGAACCACTGACGTAACCGTTACCTTAACAACGTGGCTCTTGCCTCCGTAATTGATAGTAACGGTCTGCTCGCCAACCTTGTTCGGGTTGAAATTCTTTACCATTTCAGCGGTAATATCAACAGTTACAAGCTCACCGCCGTTGGTGTAATAGGTTATCTTTTTACCTGCGAGCTCAAGCTCCTCACCGTAAGCGAGAGTGACCTCTGTGGGATAATCTATCTCAATGGTGCTCTTATCCATAGCGCGGCTGTTTGCAAACTTGATGCCCACTGCCGCAACGATAACAACAACAACCAGTGCCGTAGCCAGACCTACAAGCTTAACCATGTTCTTCTTCGTGCTGTCAAGAGCAAGCTTGAGTGCCTCGGGAAGAGCTCTTCCGACAGCGGTTTTCTGGTGCTTTTGTATATGAGATGCAAAGATCTTACCGGGTCTTGTGCCGAAGTATCTGCTCTCGTGCAATCTTTGGTTTATTTCCCTGTCGCAAAGGATCTTCGTCCATGCGGCGTTTACGAAATTCTTATTCTCGCTGCTGTCCTCATTTGTGAACAGGAGCTTGAAGAAATTGGTGAGGTATTTGTAGTTATCCTCGCGTCTGAAGAACAGAAGCAAGCCGTCGATAACAACGCTGAAGTCCTCGGAGTGTCTGTCAAGAACGTCAACTATTACCTTCTCACAGTCATCGTACGATGCCGCAACCTCGGGAGCTATTCTGAACAGGGCAATAAACACGTCGATATCCGTCATTCCGAACGTGTCGTACGTCATAGCACAGGAGGCTATCTTGCTGAGGAACATGCGCCCCTCTGCACCGTAGTCCTTTGCCTGAGATGCCCACTTAGCAAGGTTTTCAATAAGCATCTGAGGCGGAATATCAAGAACTCTCGTCTCAACCCAGTGTATCACCTTGTTGATGCCCGATGCATGCTCGGGATAGGAGTACTTAACGAGTGCTTCAAGCACCTTTTTCTTGTCTATCTCGGATCTTGCCGTATCACCCGTATTTACAACGATACGCGCAGCGTTCTGCTTCTTTGCCGCAGCTGCGTTGCCGTTACCGTTGCTCTTGACGCCATCCGTTTTGACGATCTCAGCCTTGGGAGACTGAGATGCCTGTGCCTTTGATGCAGGTTGCTCGGGCCTCGGCGGTGCGTTTTCTGCAACGGGTATTTCCGCTGCGGATGCTTCGTCAGCCGCATCCTGTACGGGGCTTGCCGCCTCGGCACCCGAGTCCTGCGGCTCTGCCGCGGGTATTTGTGCTGCGGATGCTCCGCCCACGTCAGCGGCATCGGCACCGTTTATGATGCCCTTACTGTTTTCCGAATTATTCTCTGAATTATTCACCGAATTATTCACTGCATATACCTCACTTACCCTTGTATTCT
Source organism: uncultured Ruminococcus sp. (assembly GCA_964617165.1). Lineage (GTDB taxonomy): Bacteria > Bacillota > Clostridia > Oscillospirales > CAG-272 > UBA1740. The sequence goes on along the minus strand of CAZTWE010000018.1, from coordinate 7,570 downwards.
TTCAGGATAGCTTCATTCCTTTCCCTGAGCTCGGCAAGCTCATTTTCAAGCTTTATCCTATCGATATCCGAAAGCTCGTAGCTCTGAAGCTCGGCTTCCGCTCTTTCGATCTCTGCCGTACATACCTTGTACTGATATTCAAGATTTTTTGCGTTTTCCTCTTCATCCGAAAGCTGTGCGCCTACGGTTGCACGGAGAATTATCTCATCGCACTCATACTTTATGAGCTCAAGGTAATAATTGCTTACGTGCGCTCCGATGTCGTCAAGATACAGCTGGATGCTCTCCTGCTGAGTTTCGGTGAGCTTGAAGGACTCATCATCGTCAAGCTTATCGAAAACCGCCTCAAGATAAGGAACCGCGGCATAAACGCCCGAAGCTCTCATACTATCCTCGATTGTCTCTATTTGGTCAAGGAACTCGGGTATCTTACCCTTTTTCTTTTTCTTCAAAAACTCAAACATACCGTCACCTCACTGTCATTTTCAAGCCGACAAGCTCTATTCCGATATCAGCCATCTCGTGGCTTGCGATAAGGTCTCTGTAAAGCTTATCCTGAGCCGATACTATATCCGAGCGCAACGTATCTCTCATTATATCGCCCATTCCGTTTTCCTGTATGTAGTCCTTTATCTTATCGCCTATACGCGAGGAGACCGCCGTTTCGTAAAGCACTGGCTTTTTCATCGGCATACCGTCAACAAGCAACGGCAGATCGGCTACCCTGTAAGAGAAGGACACGTTGATGTCCACCACTCCGTCATCAAAGCCGAGGCATATTCCGCGCTCAAGCTTACCGTCTATTACTGCTTTGCTGCAAACGAACACCTCGTAATACCTTGAATCGGTTCCGTTCTTATCGTCCGGAGCGTAGTTTATCATATATTTTTTCGTTTTGCGGAGCCTGTGATATCTGCCCTCGCAGAAATACCAGATGCCCGTAGTAGCTTCGCTCTCAAGCACGGTATTGTTGTGCGGATATTTCTGCTTTGAATATCTTTGCACGACCGCCCTGCGCTCAAGCTTTAATTTTACAGCCTTATTCATTTATCTCTTCTCCCTCTCCCCAAGTAATTCTTGCGTATTTATATCCTGCTTCATCCTTATATACAATGAGCATCGCAGACCGGGTCTTTGCCACTACCTCATATTCTGAAACGTTGCTCTCAAGCTTATTTCCCGAAAGGCTGTACATGACCTGATCGCTCGCTATATAAACACCGAAGCCTATGTATCTCACCTGGACCTGTTTATCGGCGGTGCAGTAATAATATGCTCCGTAATCCGTGTTTATTATCACACCGTCATAGCCGTTTTCAGCGATCGTTGCTCCGGGATATTCTTCTGCATTTTCAAAATTCTTATCGTATACGGTAACTCCCTCTTCGGTCAGCATTACGTATCCGAAGGACTTGGGGAATATAGCCTCGTCTATAAGGAAGGTCTCGGATATATCCCCGTCAGGCGTAACAGCCGCACAGCCCGCCTTGAGCTCCGTGATGAAGTAGCCGCTGCCGCGCATCGAAACCGCCATTCCCACCTGATCGTCAAAGAACTCGTCTATGTGAGCACCGAGCTTTCCGTCAGCATCCATAAGAGCACACCGCATGTACTTTTCGTCCGTTACCACCTTACCGTCAACTATCGGTGAATAGATAACGACGTTATCGATCTCATCGGAAAATCCGTAATCGCAAAGCCCTCCGTTTGCCGTATCGCAAAGCACGTATAATACGTAGATATCGTCACCGAGCGGCTCGGTAGTTTCTTCCACGGGATCGTATACCGCTTGATAGAGCTCGTATTTTACCGAATCTTCAATATAACTGTACTCTTCACTGCCGTCCGACAGCTCCCTTGTGTAGAACACTATCACACGGTCTTTCGCAATCACCCGGCACGTAACGTTCTCAGCTCCGGGAGGCAGATCTATGCGAGCCATAGGCGCGAAGCTCTCGTCATAAAAAGCTATGTAGCCTTCTCTTACCGCGTATGCAAATTTTTCCGTGTACGTGAATTCCTCGGTATCAAAGTAATTCGGAACGGTGAATTTGGCTACGTTAGCACCGTCCTTCATTACGTACGCGTTATTGTTCTCGTATATCACGTTGCCGCTGCCGTAGATATCGGCTTCGGGGTCAAGGCTCAGCACCTCCTCCCCACTCAGGTTATATATCTTTACCGCCTCATAGTCGCTATTGCGTGACCATTCCTTGACGCATGCGTACTCGGAAAGCAGGATACTAAACTGCTGCGTTTTGGTCAGGTCTCTGTTTACGGTAAGAAACACGTTGTTTCTATCGATATCGTAGAAGCAATAGCGCGAATCGTTATAATACTGCACTACCCTGCCCGATACCTTCTGTATGTCCGAGCCGCCGAGCTTGATGGTCTCAAATGATACGTCATAATTTTCGGTAGCAATAAAATCGCTGCTGTAAACGTCCGAGAAGGTCAGCTCGCTTCCATTCTCTCCGTCTTTTTTGCAGGATGCAAGCATCACGGACAGCATACAGAGCAAAAGAAGCATAGCCACGGATTTTTTAATAAGCGTCATTTTCCTCAACGTTGTTACCTCACTTTCATCATAAATACCTGACGTCAACGCCGTTATGCTCGGCAATCGCGATAATGCTCTCAACGTCCGAATCGCCAACGTCACCACCGTCAAATGTCACGGTAAAGCTGTTATTATCGTCTCCAAAGAGCACAGGCTGCTTCAGAAGCACCGTTGCGCTGTCGTCCGATGCATCGAAAACAAGCGTGTGTATCATTGACGGAGTAAGAACATATTTGCTGTCTATGATAAGGAAGCCTTGGCTGTAGCCCAGCGTGAAGCGACCGCCCGAAAGAGTCGCCTTAACCTCACCCTCACCTACGTGCGAATGATTTTTGCATGCAAATCTGTCGTCCGCTGCCACCGTATCGTCAAAAAGCTTATACGATGCGGTGGCATCCATTGCGCATCTGTTGTGCGCCTCGATGCTTCCCGACTTTGCGGCAAGCTTATACATTTCAAGAGCCCTCAGCTCGTCGACCTCAACTCCGAGACCGAAGCTGTACATCTCTCCCAGGGCATAAGCGGAATACGCCGCAAGCTCCGGCATGTGGGCGTTTTTCACTCTGCTCTCGCAGTAGTCCTTCGCCCGTGAAAACCACGCGCGCGCCTCCTTGGCAGACGCCTCGGTTCCTATACCGTAAAGGTAGGCTACGGCAACTCTTGCATAAGCCTCGGAAAATCCGAGCTCCGCTGAGCGCAGGAGACATTCAAAGGCCTTTTTATCGTTTGCGGTAACACCTCTTCCGATGCTGTATACCTCGGAGAGGTAGAACGTTGCCTCCCCGTCACCCGACTCGGCAAGCTTTGCAAGAGACGTTGTAAGCTCTCGGTACAGGCTGCGGTTTTCTTTGAGGCGTTTGAGATTTCCGGGTGCCGTACGGCTTCCCGCCTCGCTCGATGCGTTGTAGAGCTTGGCAGCCATGGCGAGATTTCTTTCAACTCCGTTGCCGTTCTCATAAGAATATGCAAGATTGTTCTTTGCGGCGTAGCTTCCGCCGTCTGCCGCCTTTTTATAATATTCTACCGCACGGGCATGGTCAACCTCCGTACCTATACCGTTATCGTAGCAGTAGCCGAGATTGTTATTAGCCGCAACGTTGCCCGCATCCGCTGCCCTCTTGTACCAATAGAGTGCGCGCTCGGGATTTTTCTCCGTGCCTCTGCCGTGCTGATACATGTGTCCGAGATCGCTCTGTGCCGAGGCATATCCCGCCTCCGCCGCACGGGTCATAAACTCGAAGGCTATTTTGTAATCCGGCTCAACGCTGCCCTCACCGTGGTAGAATATAGCTCCTACCGCATACATGGCGGAGGAATTTCCTTTTTCAATTCCTTTATGATACCATTCAAGCGCCGCCTTCACGTCGGGCTTGCCGAGCTTACCGTATCGGTACATATTACCGACGTTATTTGCCGCAACCTGACTTCCGCGCTCATCCGCTATCTTATACCAGCGCAATGCCTCTTCAATATCCTTTTCGACCCCCGCTCCCGTTTCGTACATGTAAGCTATATTGTTCGCTCCGCCTGCACTTCCGTTATCCGCTGCTTCCTTGTAAAGCTCAAAGGCCTTTTTCAGGTCTCGCTCAACGCCGATGCCGTGATCGTAGCAGTAGCCGAGGTTGCAGACCGAAGCCTTGCTTCCGCGCTCATGCGCAAGCGAGTATAACTCAAAGGCTTTCTTGGCGTCAGCGGCTACACCGTAGCCGTGCTGATACATGTGTCCGAGATCGTTTGCCGCAGTTGCCGAGCCGAGATCAACGGCACGCTGATACCATTCAAGCGCCGCCTTGTAATTTTTTTCGGTTCCCTTTCCGCAAAGATAATTGGATGCAAGATTATACATTGCAGACACGTTTCCGCGCTCCGCGCCCTTGGCAAACCACTCGGTTGCCATGACGAAATCCTTAGGTCTGCCGCGCCTTGCAAGCGTGTAATCCATGCCTATTCTGTTGCACTCATCAGCGCTTGCACCGTCGTCAGCACCGCTCGCTGCAACGCTCGCGCTGCCTGTACCTGTGCTACCCGAGGGCGTACCGCTTACGCTCGCGCCGCCCGCGCTACCCGTATTCACGCTGTCCGTATCGGCAGTTTTTCTGCCACCGGAATTATCTGATTTCGAACTGCTCTTGGTGCCGCCCGACATGATATCGGCAAACGAGGGGATATTTGAAAACATATTCTGATAGACGCTCTTGACACTGTCGGCAGCGGTATCAGTACCGCAATGAGGGCATACCGATAGAGAGTCATCAAACGTTTTTTTGCAATTGCCACATGTTTTCATAATATCCGAAAAACTCCTTTAGCACCAATTTTGGTAATTTCATATTCACTAGTTTAACACATACACAATAAAAAAGCAAGATATTTTTAATATTTTATTAAATATTTTATTTGATAAATTATTTTCCCGTCGAAAAGCCTGCCGCGTGCCGACTGCGTATCGCAAATCCGTCGGTAAATTTGTATCGCGCCACGATGCTGCCTTGTATGCAAATCATGACAGCCTCACTCCCCCTCGACGTATATATTGTACCATACGAAAATTAGTGCATCAAGTGTCGGTGGGGAGGATTATTGGTGCTTTTCCGACACTTTTTTGTAAAAGCGGCACAAAAATTTGTGCGGTGAAAAAATCGGGTGCATAAAGTCAGGGGCGGACGGTAAAAAATAAACAAATCGCATTTTTTCGGAAAAAGATAAGGAGCGTAGGAAATGTGTACTGCCATCAGGCTTCACGGAGAGCCCGCATTTTTCGGGCGCAATCTCGATCTTGAATATCACTACAACGAGGAGGTCATAGCAACTCCGCGCGGCTTTGACTTTAATTTCAGGCATACCGCAGTGTCCGGGGGATATTCGATGCTCGGTGTTGGAATACAGCTTTGCGGCTATCCGCTTTACTACGATGCGGTAAACGAACACGGGCTCGCTGTCGCGGGGCTGAATTTCGTCAGCAGTGCGCGCTACCGCCCACCGATAAACGGCATGATAAACCTTGCCGCCTTTGAGCTGATCCCCTATCTGCTCTCATGCTGCAAAAGCGTAGCCGAGGCAAAAGAAGTGCTGCCCCGTGTCAACTTAACGGCGGACAAATTCAATTCCCGACTTGATGCGGCACGCTTACATTTCATGCTTGCCGATAAAAACTGCTCGCTTGTTGCCGAGCCGCTTGACTCCGGGATGCGTATATACGATAACCCTTATGACGTACTCGCAAACGAGCCGCCCTTTGACTTTCATACCCAAAATCTTACGCTCTTCCGAGGAATGAGCGCAGAAGAGCCCGACGTGCGTATATGTGAAAGCTACCCCGAAATAAAATGTCTCCCCCTCTACCCACTCAGCCGTGGGCTTGGCGGCATAGGTATCCCGGGAGATCTCAGCTCTCCCTCGCGCTTTATCCGCGCGGCATTCGGGCGGCTTTGCTCCCCTAAATCAAAAAGCGAGAGCGGTGCGCTCTCACAGCTGTTGCATCTGCTCGGCTCGGTCGCTCACACGGAGGGCTGTGTACGTGTCGGTGATAGCTTTGAGAAGACTGTCTACACTTCTGCTGTAAATCTCAACACGGGTACCTACTTTGTAACCACCTACGGCAATCCTCGCCCGACAGCGTACCGTCTCTCGGAGGGAGCGTCGGCAGCCCGCGGTATAACCTGTTATCCGATACACTGGGATATGGATATAAGGGAGCCGAGAAAATCCGTGTGCATCAGCACCGATGAATAACATCGAAATCAGCACCGATCATCATCGCCGTTCATCATCGCTATAACCACCACTATAATCATCACTATAATCATCGCTGATATCATTACTAATGAGCCGACAGCGGTTGACAAACCCCAAAATAAGTGCTATACTGTCAACAAAAAACATCCATTGGAGGGACAGTATGGAAAAGATTTTGTCAAAGCAAGGCTTTATATGCGACATGGACGGTGTTATCTACCACGGAAAAAACATTCTTCCCGGTGCATCCGAGTTTGTTAATTGGATGATCGAGAACAACAAAAAATTCGTTTTTCTTACCAACAGCCCCGAGAGAACTCCGCACGAGCTCAGTATGAAGCTTGAGCGCATGGGTCTTTCGGTCTCGGCAGACCATTTCTACACAAGTGCCATGGCAACAGCTGAATTTTTGCACAGTCAGGCACCCGGCTGCACCGCCTACGTTATCGGTGAAGCGGCTCTTGCGAAGGCTCTTTACGATCAGAAGATATACATGAATGATATCAACCCCGATTACGTTGTAGTCGGTGAAACGCGCACCTACTGCTTCGAAAAGCTTGAAAAAGCTATAGAGCTTGTCGGCAAGGGCGCGAAGCTCATTGGAGCAAACCCCGATACTATCGGTGTTACGGAAAAAGGCATCATGCCCGCAACAGGCTCCCTCGTTGCTCCGATCGAAATAGCAACGGGTAAGAAAGCATACTTCGTCGGCAAGCCCAACCCCCTTATGCTGCGCCACGGTCTACGCAAGCTTGGCTGCCACAGTGCAGACATCGCCTTTGTAGGTGACAGAATGGACACGGATATCATAGCAGGTATCGAATCAAACGTTGATACCGTGTTAGTTCTCAGCGGTGTTACCGCTCTTGAGGACATAGACAATTTCCCCTACCGCCCGAAATATATCCTGAACGGCGTCGGAGATATTGTAAAAGGAGCAAAGAAGTAAAAAACAAGTTGGACTCCAAAGGAAAAAGACCATCGCAAGGACGGTCTTTTTCCTTTGGAGCGGATTACGGGGTGAGCGAAGAAAAAACAGTTGATAACTGTTTTTTGCAAGCGAAGTCCCTCACTGCGAGCAGAACGAGCAAGGCTGGACATTGCGAAGTTATGCGACACAGAAGAGGGACGGGAGAGAACCCGCAGAACCTCGGAAGAGGTTCTTGGCGTGGAAGATGCCCCTTATCCGCAAAAAAAGACACCGATACGGTGCCTTTTTCCTTTGGAGCGGATTACGGGGTGAGCGAAGAAAAAACAGTTGATAACTGTTTTTTG